>JBJONL010000001.1:0-27828 GCA_046051865.1 Bacteroidota bacterium
CCATCCAAGATTTCGAATTGTTTGCCCTAGACTACGACAACGACCGCCACTTCTTCTTATCACAATACTTCAGAAACAAATACGATCAAGCCCTAAAAAACTATCCTTTCATCGATAGCCGGGTACAAATTACCCGAATCGAAGTTTGGGTGACCAACAAACAAAATAGAGTTAGTACCACTAGCAACAATCTTCGAAACATCATTGCTTTGCAGGATTTAGGGGAATCACAATATAACGGAATTCAAGATTCCAAATTAGTCGCCATTAATCCGCTGCCAGCCAACTTCTTCATCTACAATCCTTCTACAGTTCCGGCAGATAACGAGGGAAATGTACCGCCAGATAATAGAAACAACAAATACGATCCAGCACTAGTTTATCCTAATGGAATATTAAATAACAATATTAGAAATATCGTAACGACAAGTGCAGGCTTTGGTGACCCATTAACGCCTACACTAGTGGATGAAGGGACTGACTATTCTAAATTAGAAAACGCTCGTAAATTATCAGCGAGTGAATTTACCCTTAATGCTCAATTGGGTTATATTTCTCTACAACAGCGCTTGTCAAATGATGAAGTGCTCTCAGTTGCTTACCAATATACCATCGGAGACAATGTATATCAAGTGGGAGAGTTCGGAACAGACGGAGTAGACGCTACGGTTGTGACCGGCAGTGGGACTTCTTCAGAAGCAGTATCATCCCAAAGTTTGATACTGAAAATGCTGAAAAGTAACCTAACGAATGTTCAAAAACCAGTGTGGAACTTGATGATGAAAAACATCTACCAAATCCCAAACGCCTACCAACTACAACAAGAAGATTTTCGATTCAATATCCTATACACTGACCCTTCTCCTCTAAACTACATCACGCCAGCACTTGTAAATAATACGCCAGTAGATTTACCGGCCGATGTAAAGGAAACACCATTGTTAAGAGTGTTCAATGTAGACCGCCTAAACTATACCAATGATCCACAAAACGGTGGTGACGGGTTCTTCGATTTCCTGCCTGGACTTACGGTAGACCAACAAAACGGACGCTTAATATTTACATCCGTTGAGCCATTCGGTAGCTACTTATTTAATAAGTTAAAAGTATCACCAACTTCAAGTGAAAACTATGATGGTGACCCTACTACACCTGATTATAATGCCAACCAAGCCAAGTACGTGTTCCGTAACATGTATAGAAGCTCGCAAGCAGGTGCGCTGCAAGATGCAGCTAAAAATAAATTCCAATTAAAAGGGAGATTCAAAAGTATGGGCGGTGATGGTATTCCAATCGGAGCGTACAACGTACCAAAAGGTTCTGTTGTAGTAACGGCCGGAGGTAGAGTGCTGCAAGAAGGTATTGACTATAGTGTCAATTACCAAGCGGGTAGAGTTCAAATATTAGACCCTTCATTACAAGCATCTAATACACCTATACAAGTGTCGGTGGAAAACAACTCCAACTTTGGGCAGCAAACTAGAAGATTTATGGGCTTCAATGTCGAACATAAATTCTCTGATAAATTCCTGATTGGAGGGACGTACATCAAAATGACCGAAAGACCATTCACCAGTAAATCAAACTACGGTCAAGAATCAGTCAACAATACCATCTTTGGTTTCAATGCCAACTATGCCACTGAAGTGCCATTTTTAACCAGATTAGTAAATCACCTGCCAAATGTGGATACCGATGTGCCATCCAATGTGTCACTGCGTGGAGAAGTTGCCTTCCTAAGACCTGATACGCCTCAAGCCGATAGATTTCAAGGGGAATCTACCGTTTATGTGGATGATTTCGAAGGCTCACAAACTACCATTGATATGAGAGCCCCACTTTCATGGACACTTTCAAGTATCCCGAAATGGAAATCAGGTGCTTTTTATAATGATTTTGGGTCTGAAAACCTTAATCGTGAAAGTAATTATTATCGAGCTAAATTAAGTTGGTATAGTATTGACCCTAGCATCTATGTCCAAACACCGGGTGATATATCAAAAGATGATTTATCTCTTAACAGTACCAGAAGGATATTTAGTAAAGAATTATTCCCTAATACAGATGTTCCAATTGGACAAACGCAGGTTATAAATACGCTTGATTTGTCGTATTACCCTACCGAAAGAGGGCCCTATAATTACAATCCTCAAGCATTATCTCCAACAGGTTTTTCGAATCCTAAAGATAATTTTGGTGGTATCATGCGTGCTATTAATTCAACCAATTTTGAACAAAGCAATGTAGAGTATATTCAATTTTGGGTACTAGACCCTTATTACGACCCAACAAACCCGCAAGCGGAAGCCAATCCTAACAATACTGGAAAGTTGTTCATCAACTTAGGAGAAATATCAGAAGACGTATTGAAAGATGAACGAAAACAATATGAGAACGGTTTGCCTTCCAGCCCTACATCCAATACACTTACTAATCAAACTGCATGGGGAAAAGTGCCTTCTTCCCAATCGCTGATATACGCCTTTGATGCTGATGGAGCCAATAGAACGGCTCAAGACGTCGGTTTTGATGGTGTCGATGATGATGGAGAACGAAATCCTGACCTTTACGCTCCTGCAGAACTTGGTTTTGCCTCTCTTAGTGACCCAGCAGGAGATAATTACCAATACTTCCTAAATGCGTCGGGGACTGTTTTTGATCGCTACAAGAACTATAACAATGCACAAGGAAACTCTCCCGTTAATGTAACCGATAATAATAGAGGGTCTACAACACTGCCGGATGTTGAAGACATCAATCGTGACAATACCATGAATACCGTAAACGCTTACTATGAATATGGAATTGATATAAAACCTAACATGCAAACGGGTGAGAATTTTGTTTCTGATGTGAGAACAGTACAAAACATTGATTTGCCAAATGGTAATACAAATGGTGAAGCGCGTTGGCTGCAATTTAAAATTCCAGTAAACCAACACACAGGTGTCGTAGGAAGTATATCCGATTTCCGTTCAATCCGTTTTATGAGAATGTTTATGACAGGTTTCTCGCAACCCATTACAGTGCGATTTGGTGCACTCGACCTGGTGCGTGGTGAATGGAGACGATATGAAAATTCATTCCAACCTTTAACCGATACTAATCCTACGGATGATTTAACCAACTTTGACGTCCTTTCCGTAAACATACAGGAAAACTCGCAACGTTCACCGATTCACTATGTAACACCTCCAGGAGTAGTTCGTGAACAACAAGCGGGTGTTAGCGGACAAGTGATTAATTTGAATGAGCAGTCGCTTTCCTTAAGAGTAGCGGGCGACGGTCTAGAGCCTGGTGATGCTAGAGCTGTTTTTAAAAATGTAAATGTAGACATGCGTCAATACAACAAATTAAAAATGTTCTTGCACGCTGAATCACTACCTTCAACGGCTGCAGGTACTGTTCCTTTGGCCGATGATCAAATGGTAGCTTTTATTCGTTTTGGAAATGACTTTACCAATAACTTCTACCAAGTAGAAATTCCATTAAAAGTTACGCAAGAGAATGCAACTAAAGCCGAAGATATTTGGCCCGAAGCCAATGAAATTAACTTAGCTATGTCACTATTGACGGACATGAAAGTAAAATCATTTGCAGTCGACCAATCAGCCCTGCCAGGTGAAGGAATCTACTATCCGGACGAAGATAACAGCATTGCTTTACCAAACGATAGTCGTGATGGAGATGAAAAATTAAAACTAGGGATCAAAGGAAATCCAAACTTTGGATTAGTGAGAACCTTAATGGTAGGGGTAATGAACAAAACAACTTCAAAAATTGAAGGAGAAGTTTGGTTCAACGAGTTACGTCTAGCTGATATGAATAACAAAGGTGGTATGGCTGCCGTGTTAAATGTAGATGCTAACATGGCCGATTTTGCCACCGTATCAGCTACCGGTAGAAAAAGCACCATCGGTTTCGGAGCTCTTGAACAAGGACCGCAAGAAAGAAGCCGCGAAGACACTAAACAATATAACATCGTGACGAATCTTAGCCTAGGTAAATTATTCCCGAAAAAATGGGGAATTAACTTGCCATTCAATTACGCTATTGGTGAAGAAATCATTACGCCGGAGTACGATCCGTTCAATCAAGATATCAGATTGCAACAACTATTAGACAATACAGCCAGTTCTTCCGAAAAAGAAAACATCAAGAACAGAGCAATAGATTATACCAAAAGAAAAAGCATCAACTTTATCGGAGTAAAAAAAGAAAGAAGCGCTGAACAAAAACCACACATTTATGATCCAGAGAACATCTCCGTTTCCTACTCCTACAACCAAGTGGAAAAGCATAATTTCGAAATTGAAAGCTACGTAGACCAGCAAGTTAATACTACTGTTGATTATACTTTTGCGTTCAAACAAAATACGATCGAGCCTTTCAAGAAAAGTAAATATTTGAAGAAAAGCAGTTATTGGAAGATGCTAAGTGATTTCAATTTCAATTACATGCCAGCTAACATCTCATTCAGCTCTAATATCATAAGACAGTTCAACCGTCAAGAATTTAGACAGGTAGTATCGGGTATTCCACTTGATCCATTGTACAGACGTAATTATATGTTCAATTACCAATACGGGTTCAATTATCCTTTAACCAAGTCATTGAAAATTAATTATACTGCCTCATCCCACAACATCGTAAGGAACTATATTGACGATCAAAACAATATCGATAACACCAATACAATCTGGACTGATTTCTGGAACATCGGTGAGCCTAACCAACACAACCAACAAATCGTGTTGAATTATGATTTGCCTCTAAATAAATTGCCAATGTTCTCGTTCGTAAAAGCTACCTATACGTATACAGGGGATTACAGCTGGCAAAGAGCTTCTGAGGCCTTGTCTCAGGTGCCAAACGAAAGCGATCCCGATCACCCATACATTCTTGGAAACACCATCCAAAATGCTAGTTCACATAAGTTGAATACAACATTCAGTATGGAGTCCTTTTATAAATATATAGGGTTAGGTAAAAAGGCTGCCGCTCCTGCTGCTAAACCAGTTGCATTGCCTAAGCCAGGAGAAAAAATTGCCAATACAAAACCACAAGCCGCTCAGTCAAACAATGTATTCTTAGAAGGATTAAAAGGGGTAATAACGAGCGTAAAAAATATCCAAATTAATTACACACAAAACGAGGGAACAGTATTGCCAGGATTTCTTCCAGGTCTTGGATTCTTTGGGTCAACGAAACCTTCCCTAGGATTCGTATTCGGTGCGCAAGACGACGTGCGTTATGAGGCGGCTAAAAGAGGATGGTTGACAACTTACCAAAATTTCAACCAAAACTATACGCAAGTAGTAACCAAAACACTCGATTTTACTGCCAATGTCGATTTGTTTCCCGACTTTAAAATTGATCTTACAGCCAACAGAACTTTCGCCCAAAACTATTCAGAGCAATACGATATCTCTGATGATGGGTACTATAATTCTCGTTCGCCATATACGACAGGAAATTTCGCCATTTCAACAGTGATGCTAAAATCTTCATTTAAGAGTAGCGATGAATTAGGCTCGTCCGCTTTTGATGAGTTTAGAAATAACCGTTTAACCATTGCCAATCGTTTAGCAGCCCTTAAAGGTATTGATGTTACAAATCCGGCAAACTTAGATGCTGATGGGTTCCCATTAGGATATAGTAAAAACAGTCAGGCCGTATTAATTCCTTCGTTATTAGCTGCCTACACAGGCCTCTACTCAACAAAAATGGGAGAAACCGCCAAAGACATATCCCTTGAAGCCTTCAGAAATATTCCTATTCCGAACTGGACGGTGAAATACAGCGGTCTAATGCGCTACAAGTTCTTTAAAGAAACGTTCAAACGTTTTACCATTCAACATGCGTACAGAGCTTCGTATACTATAAACTCATTCCGCTCTAACTTTGATTACGATAAAGACCCCGGAGGTAAAGATGCTACGGGTAATTTCTACAACAAAATGATTATCGGAAACATCAACTTAGTGGAACAATTCAACCCATTAATTCGCTTCGACTTCGAAATGAAAAACTCCTTCAAGTTTTTGGCCGAGATGAAAAAAGACCGAAGCTTATCCATGAGTTTTGACAATAATTTGTTAACCGAAGTACAAGGAAAAGAATTCATCGTAGGTCTAGGATACCGTTTCAAAGATGTAATCTTCTCATCTAAATTAGCAGATAATCCAACAGGTATTATCAAAAGTGATTTGAATGTTAAGGTGGATTTCTCATACAGAAATAACAAAACAATAGTACGAAACCTAGATTATAATAATAACCAATTAGGGGGCGGACAGAATATATGGTCAGCCAAGTTAACTGCCGATTATTCACTAAGTAAAAACTTAACCGCTATTTTCTTCTATGATCATTCATTCTCTAAACCTGTAATCTCGACGTCCTTTCCACTGACTAATATCAGAACCGGATTCACGATGCGCTACAATTTTGGAAATTAAAAACTTTTAAAACAATCATTTTAGTATTCCCTCCAGAAATTATACTTTTGGAGAAATTTATAACAAACAAACTAATGAATATACCAAGTAATTTAAAGTATACTAAAGACCACGAATGGGTCTTAATTGAAGGTGATGTGGCTACAGTTGGAATTACTGATTTCGCTCAAAAAGAACTAGGCGATATCGTTTATGTTGAGGTGGAAACCCTAGACCAAACGTTAGCAAAAGATGAAGTATTCGGCACTGTGGAAGCCGTTAAAACGGTATCAGATTTGTTCTTGCCTTTAGCAGGTGAGATTTTTGAATTTAATGAGGACCTAGAATCGAATCCTGAAGCAGTAAATGCAGATCCTTATGGTAGAGGTTGGATGATTAAAGTTAAAATTGCGAATCAAGCGGAAGTAGAAGAATTGCTATCGAGTGATGCCTACAAAGAACTTATTGGTGCGTAATAAATTCCTTTTAGGAATAGCAGTTAGCTGGACCGCATTAATTGGTATTCTCTGTTTAATAAAATCAGGCGACCTACCTTCATTGCATATTTCAGGAACTGATAAATATGTTCATTTTATATTTCATTTTATATTTACTTTGCTTTGGGCAACCTATGCCTCCCAAAATAAAAAAGGTCATAAAATAAAAAACACTTTAAAAGTAGTAGGCTATTCCTTGATGTACGGAATTCTAATCGAATTTTTACAAGAAACATTAACGACTACCAGGCACGCAGACATCTTAGATGTTATAGCCAATCTTACAGGTGCCTTAACCGCTTTCTTAGTTTTTGTGATGCTCAAAGCTACGCTAACTAAAAATACATAAAAGCACCAAAAGCTAGTAAACAAAGTCCCGATGTAAGTCGGGATTTTTTTTTACATTTATCCCATGAATATAAAACAATACCTAGACTCTACCTATTTGAAAACTGCTGCACAAGCGGCACTGTCAGAAGACGATAACAATAGCGTTGTAAAAGGGTTTATTAAAGAGGCGATTGACGAATGCTTCAAGTTAATCATGATTCGCCCGGATAAAGTTGCCATGGCCAAAGAAATGATTACACAAGCGAATTCCAAAGTCCTAATTGGAACAGTCATCTCCTTCCCAGAAGGAACGAGGACCTTAGACGAAAAACTAGAGGAAGCACAAACAGCAATAGAAGATGGCGCAGACGAATTGGACTTCGTTGCCAATTATGAGGCCTTCAAAAAAGGAGATATCGAATTAGTTAAAAACGAAATATTCAACGGTACACGCCTAGGGCTCGAAAGCCATAAAGTAGTCAAATGGATTATCGAAGTGGCCGCCTTATCAGATGACCAAATCATTAGGTTTTCTGCGCTAATAAAGAATGTGATTTTATCCAACTTTAAAGAGGAATGTCTCAACCAAGTATTCGTTAAGTCTTCTACTGGTTTTTATAATACAGCTAACGGGTTGCCAAATGGTGCCACTGTTGATGCCATTGTAATGATGCTAGAAAATGCTTCTCCTTTACCCGTTAAAGCAGCAGGGGGAGTGCGTACCTTCGAAGAAGCGGAAGCAATGATTCGACTTGGTGTAAGACGCATTGGAACATCTGCAGCCAAAACTATCGCAAACGGAGAAACTGCAGTGGGGGGTTATTAATATTTATAAGTTACATCAAATGAAAAAAATAGTTATTATTTTACTAGTACTCTTCTCTTATACTAATATCCAAGCTCAGGGATTAAAAGACGTAGAACGTTTTCCAGTATTCCCGGCCTGTGAAGGTATGCAAGTTAAAGACCTAGAGACTTGTTTCTACAGCCAAGTACAAGACATCGTTTACAAAAACTTTAAAGTCCCTCAAAAACAGCAAGAAAGTAATTATAAAGGAACCGTCATTGTACTCTTTGAAGTCACTAATGATGGGGTGTTCAAAGTAATCTATGTGGACGCCATTGACGAAGCACTAGTAGCCGAAAGTAAAAGGGTGTTCGGGTTAGTACCTAAAATAAGCCCAGCAACCTACAATGGGAATCCAACCTATGCTAAGTATACCATCAAAATCGCCATCCCGTTGCAAAGTATCGCTGAAATGGAAGACCAAAAAAAAGCGAAATCCTTAGCCGAAAAAACAGCACAAAAGTATATTCCTAATAATGAACAACTGTCCGAATTAGACAGTATTAAAACCAGTAAATTTGCCAATCCCCAATGGGAAAGTCATATAAATATACCTTTTTCACATAGTTATTACGCTCAGTTTGATGACGAAATGAATCAAATGGGTGCAAACAACCACACCGGTTCTAAACCCTATAACTATGCCGAAGTGAAGCCTTATTACGACCTTAAAGCGGAAAACGTAAAGCTTTCCAGAAACAAACAAGAATGGTGGGGAAAAAAGCTTTGGAATGAAAACTTAGTCGAAATTCAAGGGGAGGATTACTGGTTCACCTTAAACCCAATTGTTGACTTGCAAATGGGTAAAAGTGACCCTAGCGTCTCTAAATACACCTACATCAATACTCGCGGAATCCAATTCAACGGAGGCTTAGGTAAGGAATTAAATTTTACCACAACCGTGTACGAAAGCCAAGGAAGATTCGCCGATTATTTCAACCGTTATGCTGCTTCAATAAAACCTGACGGTGGAGATCCCGCCATCATACCAGGTATCGGAATCGCAAAACCCTTCAAAACAGATGCCTTCGATTTCCCGATGGCGGAAGCCAATTTAGCCTATACACCCAGCAAATTCATCAACATCAATTTAGGCTATGGTAAAAACTTTATCGGAGACGGTTACCGCTCTTTGCTTTTAGGGGATGGAGCAAGTCCCTATCCGTATTTTAAATTAAACACTACGTTTTGGAAAATAAAATACACCAACATCTATACATGGCTAAAAGATGTGCGTCCTGATGCCACCTCCGAACGTACCTATGCTACCAAGTTCGTTGCTAGCCATTATCTGAGTTTAAATGTAACCAACCGTTGGAATCTAGGCTTCTTCGAATCCGTAATTTGGACTAATACTAACGATCGTGGGTTTGATATGAACTTCGCAAATCCAATTATCTTCTATCGCTCCGTTGAATTTGAATCCTCCGCCCGGACTGGCAATGCCATGTTAGGCTTAACAACCAAATACAAGTTCAGTAACCAAGTTAATTTTTACGGACAGTTCCTTCTAGATGAGTTTTCACTTGCGGACATGAAAGCCGGCAAAAAGAGCTGGAAAAATAAATACGGATACCAAATAGGTCTTAAATATTACAACGCCTTCAACATCAAAAACCTATTGCTGCAAGCAGAATACAATAATGTACGTCCTTATGTTTATTCGCATAGCGATCCTATTACGAATTATGGTCATAACAACCAAAGCATGGGGCACCAATGGGGAGGAAACTTCAGAGAGTTTATCGCCATAGCACGCTACCACAACGGTCGCTATTTTGCCGATGCTAAAATGACCATCGGGGTACGAGGTCTAGATTTTAATAACGGAGTAGATAATTACAATTACGGTAGCGATATTTATAGAGACTACGAACTAGATCGTCCGTATGACGTAGGAGTAACCATCGGTCAAGGAAATAAAACCAAAGTCTTTATCGCCGATATTCAAGCAGGATACCTAATAAATCCAGCAACTAACATGAAATTATTTGGTAGTTTAATATACCGCAATTTTAACCCAACCGTTGAAACAGCTACAGCCATTAAAGAAAGTACTACTTGGTTTTCAGTTGGATTGCGTTGCGATATCTTCAATTGGTATTTTGATTATTAATCCCCAAGCGGTGTAATCACCTTTAAAAAAGCAGCCTCAACACATTTCAATTGGTAGCAGGGCCTTTGATTCTACTTCCCAAAGTTATCAAAGGCCCTTTTTACGCCTATACTACTTCAGTAAAAGGCTAATTTCAGTAAGTAGTTCCTTGATGCTTATCGTATAGTTGTCGTATAGTTATCTTAGTAAAAATAGGTATATAAAGCTAATATACTATGTTATTGTTACGACGATCCATAATCGTCAAGCTCATCGTCAAATTTTTCGGAAACTGCTAAATTCGAAACAATAAAGGAGTCCAAATTCCTTTGCCTATTTTATAAGAAGTAGATAAAATATATCCTCAATATTTTTTTGCCAAATCGTTTTCTATAAAGTACCTTTACGCCAGTTTAAAAACAACGAATGAGCGCTACAGCTTCTACATTTTCCATCAAACAAATAGTAATTGATTTTAAAGAAATTACCAAAGCAGGTCTAGCCATCAGCGTGGTGTTTTCTTCGATTGCAGGATATTTGCTCGGTGTGGTTGATTATAGCGACATGAAGGTAACTACTTTGTTAATGTTAGCTGTTGGAGGTTATTGTATGGTAGGGGCTTCAAATGCATTCAACCAAGTAATTGAAAAAGAACTGGATGCCCTAATGGATCGCACGAAAAATCGCCCCGTTGCTTCAGGTCGTATGGCGCCCAACCACGCTCTTTTTATCGCCAGCCTCTTAACGATCGTGGGTTTGATACTTCTTTATTTAATCAATCCAAAATCCGCCATGTTCGGTGCGATTTCCATATTTTTATACACCAGCATTTATACACCATTAAAAACAGTAACACCACTCGCTGTATTTGTGGGTGCTTTTCCTGGAGCAATTCCATTCATGCTCGGATGGGTGGCCGCTACCAATCAGTTTGGTATTGAAGCTGGTACGTTGTTTCTAATCCAGTTTTTTTGGCAGTTCCCTCACTTTTGGGCCATCGGTTGGTTCTTATTCGAAGACTATGAAAAAGCCGGTTTTTATATGTTGCCCACCGGTAAAAAAGATTCTTCGACAGCATTACAAACGATCTTGTATTCTGTTTGGTTATTGTTGGCTTCTTTACTACCTTGCTTGGGTTATACAGGACGATTGTTTATTTCGCCAATAGCTGCAAGTATTGTATTTTTGCTCGGCGTATGGATGATTTTTTATGCGGTAAAATTGTATCAATTAAGAACAGCCAAATCCGCAAGAACACTTATGTTAGTAAGTGTTTCTTATATTAGTTTGTTACAAATTGTATATATTATTGATAAATTTTTAAGATAGTTATGGCAACAACAATGACCGCCGAAGAACATATAGCAAGAACCGCACGATCCTATAAACTATTATTGTGGTTTGCAATGGTAAGTATGACCATGATGTTTGCAGGGATAACTAGCGCTTTCGTAGTAAGTAAATCCAGAGAAGACTGGATGAAAGATTTTCAATTGCCAACAGCCTTTTACTTTAGTTCATTAGCCATTGTTTTATGCAGTGTATTCATGCATTTGGCCAAAAAAGCAATCGAAAAAGACAAACGAACAGCAACGAGCAACTTCCTTTTATTAACCTTAGCACTCGGAATTACTTTCGTAATTTTCCAGTTTAAAGGTTTTGGACAAATCGTAGCGGCTGGGTATTATTTTACGGGACCGGAGAGTAACATTGCAACAACATTTCTTTATGTGATAGCCGTTCTCCACCTGGCACACCTAGCTGGCGGACTGATTTCACTTTTAATCATAATTTATAATCATTTTAAACAAAAATACAATTCAAGTCAATTGCTTGGAATTGAGTTAGGTGCAATGTATTGGCACTTTCTTGATTTCTTATGGATTTGTTTGTTTTTCTTTTTATATTTCTTTAAATAAGAAAAAAAATCTAAATTTGGGAACTTTTTAACTAATAACTTTTATGGGAGCGACAGTTACAACTGCAAATAAAACTGAAAATACTTGGGGTGGCGGAAACGAGCCAATGGGTGCTAGTTACGGCAAATTGATGATGTGGTTTTTCATCGTGTCAGATGCTTTGACCTTTTCTGGTTTCTTAGCAGCTTACGGATTTTCAAGATTCAAATTTATCAACAACTGGCCAATTGCCGATGAAGTGTTTACCCACTTCCCTTTCATGCATGGTGTAGAAGCGCCAATGTACTACGTGGCGTTAATGACCTTTATTTTGATTTTCTCTTCAGTAACCATGGTGTTGGCTGTAGATGCGGGTCATCAAATGAAACAAAAGAAAGTAGCTTTTTATATGCTACTAACTATTGTGGGAGGTTTAATCTTCGTAGGATCACAGGCATGGGAGTGGAAAAACTTTATCAAAGGTGAATATGGAGCGGTTGAAACCAAAGGCGGAAGTATAATCCAATTCGTGAACAAAGAAGGCGAAAGAGTGAAATTGGAAGATTTTGCTATTCACTTACCAGGTCAAAGAGAAGAATTAACAAGAAGCCACGGTAAATGGTTCATGGAAAGCGAAGAGTCTCTAGCAAGTTACTCTGTAGCTGAAGTACAAGCAGGTTTCAAAGCGCATCCTGAATTATTGGTAAGAACCGAAAAAATCTACAGAGATACGGAAGAAGATAAAAAGAATACTAAACTTCAACCAGGTCTTAATTCAAATAAACACAGAGAAATATTAACTAGAGCCGAGTCCGAAATCATGGTAGGTAATGCACACATTGTGGTGGAAGGCGCTAACTTGAAAAGAAATGAGTACGGTAGTAAATTATTTGCTGATTTCTTCTTCTTTATCACCGGGTTCCACGGATTTCACGTGTTCTCTGGAGTAGTTATTAACTTCATTATTTTCTTAAACGTTCTTTTGGGAACATACGAGAAAAGAAAAACATATGAAATGGTAGAAAAAGTAGGGCTATATTGGCACTTCGTTGATTTAGTTTGGGTATTCGTATTTACTTTCTTCTACTTAGTTTAATTTTTAGCAAACAGATATTATGTCACACGCTCACGAACACGTATCAAATACAAAAAGAATCTGGATGGTTTTCGCCTTGTTGTCAGTCGTTACAACGGTAGAGGTGTTTCTAGGAATTCAAAGACCAGACTTTTTATTCATGAATAATTTTTTAAGCATGAATTTGTTAAACTGGGTTTTCATCATATTAACCCTTTACAAAGCATACTACATTATTTGGGCTTTCATGCACATGGAAGGTGAAAAAAGTAGCTTGCGTTGGGCAGTAGTTGCTACTGTTATTTTCCTTGTATTATACTTACTATTTATACTTCTCGTAGAAGCAGATTATGTTTTCGAGGTTTTTAAAAATGCCACGATTAAATGGAATTTTTAACACTATATTAATTCAAGAAAAAGTCCCGATTTCATCGGGATTTTTTTATTTTTGTACTGCAAGTTTTCACACTTCCAATGAAAAAAAATATTGTCCTTTTCGTTTTGTTTGTTTTGCCAATCGTTGCCTATCTTTTCTTCGCTTCAGGGGTAAATAGTTTTATTACATTGCCTACAATAACTAAAGAGATTCCAGACGTAAACCAACAATGGAAATCACTAAACGGCGAAACCGTAACCTTGAACAGTAAAATTACCATTTTATGTTTCCCAGGAGAAAATATTATGGATAACAGTGGTAACTTTTTTACCCTCAATCAAAAAATATATAACAACTATCACGAGTTCAAAGATTTCCAGTTTGTTTTTATAGCGCCAGATGGGACACAAGGTCAAGCAATTCGCTTAGTAAAGGAACTCGGTAAAATAACTGATGTTTCAGGATATCATTTTGTATTTGCTACCAAAGAAGCAATTCAATCTTACTATGCAAAATTAAAACTTGTAGGTAAGTTAGATGCAAAAATTGGAACACCAGTAGTCTTCATTGTAGATAAAAAAAGAAACTTACGCGGGCGTAAAGGAAAAAGTATTCAAGGAGAAGCCGAATATAAAGAAGGATACAATACAACTTCTGCATCAGAACTTCACAACGATATGGTCGACGATGTAAAAATTATCCTAGCAGAATATCGTTTAGCCCTAAAGCGGAACAATGCCTTTCGTAAAATATAGAGTCTTACAATGAAAAAGTCTTATTCTTATATCGGTTTATCCTTAGTTATTTTAGTTTTTGGGATCATCTTTATTCCAAAAATTGTAAATAGAATTAAACAAAATTCTATTGTACAAGGTGACCGTATCGATGCAGTATCCAATCATAAAAGTACTGATACGGGTTTGTTGAAAATTGGACCAGCGCCAAAATTTACCTTAACCGATCAAAACAATAAAACCATTACTAACGAATCGTACAAAGGTAAAGTTTATGTTGTTGAGTTTTTCTTTTCAACTTGCCCATCTATTTGTCCAATTATGAATAGAAATATGGTTTCCATTCAAAATGCCTTTTTCGGGAATCCTAACTTCGGAATCGCTTCAATCTCTATCGATCCAGAACACGATACTGTTAAGGTTTTAAAAGACCACGCAGAGGTCTTAGGCGTGAAGTCTTCCAACTGGCATATGCTAACCGGCGATAAAAACTACATATTTGATATCGCAAACAAAGGGTTCAATTTATATGCTGGAGAAAATAAAAATGTTAAAGGCGGTTTTGAACATTCAGGCTTGTTCGCCCTTATCGATAAATCAGGAAACATCCGTTGTCGCAAAGATGATTTTGGCAATCCCATATTATACTACGACGGATTAGAAATAAAAGGAGTTAAAGCAATTCAAGAAGACATAAAAAAATTATTAAATGAGTAATTCAGAAATTCCAACCTTAGAGAAAAAGTTTAAAGGCTCTATCATCGCGGTATCCATAATAGTACCCGTTGCCGTCGCCATATTGTTTTCTGTAAAATTAAAAGATGTAGGTTTTGCTGTGGAACCCTTATCCTTTTTGCCTCCAATTTACGCCACCATAAACGGGATAACCGCAGTCTTGTTAATCTTAGCAGTAATGGCGATTAAAAAAGGCAACAGAACAGGTCATGAAAGGTTGATGACCATGGCTATTGGATGTTCTGTTATTTTCTTGGTAATGTATGTGGCCTATCATATGACCGCTGGAGACACAAAGTTTGGTGATAACAATGGGGACGGAATCCTAGATGCCACCGAAAAAGCACAAATAGGTGCGATTCGTTTCGTCTATTATTTTATTTTAATAAGCCATATCTTGTTGTCAATCATCATCATCCCATTGGTTTTATTTACCTATGTGAGAGCTTTAGCCAATGAGTTTGACCGTCATAAAAAGCTAGCCAAAATTACATTTCCTATTTGGCTTTATGTAGCCGTAACAGGTGTAATTGTCTACCTCATGATAGCACCATACTATGGTAAGTAAAACCGCAAAGTTTAGTCAAGAGAGGTGGTTAGTGCGCCCAAAAGAATACTACTATTTTCTACTCTTTTTTCTCTATACGGTAAGCGCTACTCCTCAATGTGCTATGTGCAGAGCATCGTTGGAAAGTACCGGAGATAAAACGAAAGTGGAGGCGGTAAACGATGGTATAGTTTTTTTGATGGCAATACCTTATATTTTAGTAGCAATAATTGGATACGTGATTTACAAAATGTATACTAAAAAGACCAAAACTTAGTCCATTCCATCTATCCTTACACTCATCCTACCTGTAGTGGTAATGAAAGCAATCATTGCTTTATCAGTTACCTCTACTTTTTCAAACTCAAAATCGTTTAATGTGCCATTGACAAAAACGCCTTTCATAGGAGAATAATTGCTTAAGTAAGGTAACAAATTCTTTTTCCCTTCGTCTAGATTTCCTTTGATGGAATACCGACACGTTTCTTGTATCTTTTTCAAAATTACCCCCTGCAATAACCAGTTGGCCGTTTTAGTCAATAGTCCCTTACTATTCAATACATAATCCATCTGATCAAAATAGATTTCTTTGGTAACCGAATTGTAATTAGGAATGCCCGATAAATAAATGGAGCCGTTAATGCTTCCCGTCATGTCCAATTCAATTATAATTTTCCCGCCTCTTTGCCATAGCCCTACTTTCTGCACTACTATTTTACGACTACCAGAGGTGAATTCTTTACCCTGAAAATTTGCGGTAATGATTTTCGAAGCACTCTCATAGGTGGAAATAGCCACAACGTTAGCAGTTACTTTATCCGGTACTTTAGTTACGGGTTTAAAAGCAATAGCATTACGATCAAAATCACTTTTAGGTTGTTGTCCCACCATAGTTTGCATATTGCATTTTAGGCCCAAATCCATATTGATCTTACTTTTAGCAATAGTCGCATCGGTAACATAAACTTCAATCGGAATAAGTTTAAACCAGGTTTGGTATTGTTCACTAGTCAAAAAGGGTGTGCTCATTTTTTCTAATACGTTCAAAACATAGGGTTTAAAGTCGCAACTTTGCTCAATGGCAGCGTCGATTTTCTTAGCAATTTTTGCCTTGAATAGAGATAAAGTTGGATTAATTATATAGGTTATTGGGACATTTTTACCTGCCACAACTATCGTAGGACTCTCAGACCAATTAAAATCTTCAATTTTAGAAGAAGTAGACATCTTCCAGTTGGAGAGTTTCACATCGCTTATAAGTGTAATAGTTCCATTTAAATTGATTTCTCGGGTATCATTCAAACCCATAAAATCTGTTCCGTATTTGAATTTGGACCAAATTTTTAAAGGAAGTACGCTTTGTATCTTACCGTCTTTTTCGATCAATCGGATAGCCGCTGTTTTGGTTATCTTCATTTCGGTTTTATCATCTTCTAAATTAGAATCGTTGTATATTTCTCCATTTAAGGTCTTATTCAATTGGTTTTCAATTTCCTTTAAGGTAATTTCCAAAGGCATGTTCACAAAAGAAGTTTTAGTGCTAAAAACCATCGGACTATCATCCGAGGGTAAAGGTTTTAAAGCTTCGATTTTTTTTGCTGTAGAACAGCTGTAGCTAATAAATGCAAGTAAGAATATTGTTAGCGGTGCTTTTAATGAAAACATAGTTTATAATAATTTGATGCAAAATAAAAGCAAAAAACCGATAATACTGTAACATTTTTGAAAAAGTAAAGTCTAAGTTTGTAAGTATTCCAATAGAGGTTTGCAAACAAAAACCTTATCTTTGTCTATTGGAGCTGCAGCGGTTTTCTAACATAGTATATATGAAAATAAGAATAAAGATTAGTGTTTTATTTCTATTTGTTTTACTTCTAGGAAGTAAAACAAATGCGCAAAATAAGAAGTGGACCATACAAGAGTGTGTTGAATACGCGTTAAAAAACAATATCTCAATCAAGCAATCCGAATTGGATCTAAAAGCTACAAGCATCAATAAACTTCTTGCAGTTGGGAATTTCTTGCCAAGTTTGAATGCAGGGGCCTCGCACTCCTGGAATATTGGTTTGAATCAAAATATCACGACAGGAATTTTTGAGAACCAAACAACGCAATATACGTCGGCAAGCTTGAGTTCTAACATTACTATCTTTAACGGTTTGCAAAATCAAAATAGATTGCAACGAGCTAAAATGGAACAAGTAGCAGCGCAATTCCAATTAACCAAAATGCAAGATGATATTGCTTTATATGTTGCCAATGCCTATTTAGATATTTTATTCAATAGAGAAAATTTAAAAGTCCAAAAGGCGCAACAAGCCAATGATGAAAAGCAGTTAGTGCGTACCCAAGAATTAGTTGATGCGGGTGTCGTGCCAAGAGGGGATTTATTAGATATGAAAGCAACAGTGGCCTCCGATAAACAAAAAGTCGTAACAGCCGAAAATAATTTGTTGATTTCAAGATTGAGTTTAGCGCAATTACTAAATCTAGATGATTTTGAATCCTTTGACATTGCCGAGGTGGATATGGAAGCTAAGCCTAGTGCCGTCATGGCGGAAACTCCCGAAAATGTGGTTGCTAAAGCGAATCAAGTTCGAGTAGAAATTAAAATTGCACAAAGCAATTTAGATGTAGCACAAAGAGATATTAAAATAGCTAGAGGAGCATTAATGCCAACTTTAAGTGGGTTTTATAGTTTTAGTACAAGAGCCAGTTATACCGATAGAATAGTAGGATTTGATACCAGCGGTGCTCCAATTGTGGAAGGACCATTACCCGTTTTTAAACAGTTTAGTGATAACAAAGGACACAATTTTGGTCTAGAGTTGCGAATTCCGATTTTTAATGGTTTTTCAGCAAAAGGTAATTTAGATAAAAGTAAAATCAATTTTGAGAAGTCTAAAAATGCCTTTGACCAAGCTAAACTAGATTTAGAAACGAATGTCTACAAAGCAATTACAAATGCTAAGGGAGCTCTCAATACCTATGAAGCTGCCGTAATTACAGTTGAAGCACGTCAAGAAGCATTCAATTATGCCAAAGAAAAATACGCCGTAGGAATGATGAATGCCTTTGATTTTAATCAGTCGCAAACCCTATATTCAACAGCGCAATCAGACGCCATTCGTGCCAAATACGATTATATCTTCAAGATGAAAATCGTCGAACTTTACTTTGGAATTCCAATCATTCAAAAACAATAAATCATGTCAAAAAAGAAAATATATTGGTTAGTAGCTATAGTTCTTGTATTAGTTAGCGTTTTACTTATTTTATCCAAAAATGGTGTTATCGGTAATAAAGATCAGGGAGTAGAAATAGAAACAGCTGCTGCAGACCAGATAACTATAATAGAAACCGTTTCGGCTACAGGTAAGATTCAACCCGAAATAGAAATTAAGATTTCATCTGAAGTATCAGGAGAAATAATTGCTTTGCCCGTTAAAGAAGGGCAAGTAGTAAAAAAAGGAGATTTATTAGTAAAAATAAACCCAATGTTATATACTTCGGGTTTAAATCGTTCAGTGTCCAATTTATCCGGGACAAAAGCAGGCTTAAGTCAAGCCGATGCTTCATTTCGAGAAGCGAAAGCAAGCTATGAACGCAACAAAATTCTTTATGACAAAGGCATAATATCACGCTCAGATTGGGATAAGGCAATTGCTTCGTTTGAAGTTGCTGTTGCTAATAAAAAGTCAGCTTATTACACGGTTGAAAGCGCTGCAGCAACAGTTACGGAATCAAAAGATAACCTTGGAAGAACAACAATATATTCTCCTGCTGACGGAACCATATCTTCTCTTGGTGTAGAATTAGGGGAACGCGTATTAGGAACACAACAAATGACAGGAACTGAGCTTTTACGTGTAGCCAATTTAGGTAATATGGAAGTAGAAGTAGATGTTAATGAAAATGATATTGTTAAAATCAATATCGGGGATAGCACAAAAATACAAGTTGATGCCTATTTGAAAAAGGAATTTAAAGGAGTTGTGACTAGTATTTCAAATTCAGCCAGTACGACTACAACAGCAGATCAGGTAACAAATTTCAAAGTAAAAGTCAGAATCCTTAAGGAATCTTACATGGATTTATTAGAAGGGAAGCCTGCTAGTTATTCTCCTTTCCGCCCCGGTATGACCGCGACTGTTGATATAATCACGAAAAGAAAAGAAAAGGTAATAGGTGTTCCCATTAGTTCGGTAGTTGTCAAGTCAGATACTGCAGCAGTGAAGAAGTTTGAAGTAAAAGAGGAAGGTACCAATCAAAAGGTAAAAGCAAAAAGTGATAAAAAATACGAATGTGTTTTTGTAAAGGAAGGTAATAAAGCTAAAATAAGAGTAATTAAAACGGGCATTCAAGACGACACGAATATCGAAGTAGTAACCGGATTAAAGAAAGGAGATGTGGTTATTGTCGGCCCATACACCACGGTTACTAAAGACTTGAATTCTGGAGACAAAGTGACCATGAAAAAGAACGCAGAAGCCGAATCAAAAGATAAAAAATAAAAACTTGACCTTTATACTGAACATAGAAACCGCGACTAAGAACTGCTCGGTGTCCTTAGCAAAAAACGGAATTACTATTTTGTGCAAAGAACTAGCCGAACAAGGATATTCACACGCAGAGAAGCTACATGTTTTTATTGAAGAAATACTGAAGGAGGCCGGCATATCAGTGCAACAATTGAACGCAGTCGCAGTCAGTAAAGGTCCTGGTTCTTACACAGGTTTGCGTATTGGAGTATCAACGGCTAAAGGGTTATGTTATGCGTTAGGCATACCATTAATTTCCATTGATACGTTACTAATACTAGCAAAACAGGTTGTTGTTGATAGCGGTTTTATAATTCCTATGATTGACGCAAGAAGAATGGAAGTTTACAGCGCAATATATACAGCGAATCATTCTTGCACTAGGGAAGTCGAGGCCGAAATATTGACCGAAGATAGCTACGCGACAGTCCAAGACAATATTTATATAGTTGGAGATTGTCAAGAAAAAGTACATACGGTTTTAAACCAATCAAATAGGCACTTTTTGCCCAATGTTGTATTCCCTTCTGCAAATGAAATGAGCGCCTTAAGTTTTGAAAAATTCTCTAAAAATGAGTTTGAAGACGTTGCGTACTTCGAGCCTTATTACCTAAAAGATTTTATGTTACCTCAAAAAAAGTAATTATTCCCCCGAGGACTCTCTGACATAAGGTTGAATCACGATACCCGCCGTATCAAATGCTTCTTTACAATTTTCTAAAATGTCTGAACACATATCGCCAAAATCAGCATTTTTCGACCAAGGTTTGATAGATAAATGAATAGCCGTATCACTTAAGTCTCTTACACTAACAGATGGGTTAGGAGTTTCTAGTACTTTCGAATGGGATTGCATTACCTGCATAACAATCTCCTTAGCGGTTTTGATATTAGTATCATAGGATAGTGAAAACTGTAAATCAGCTCTTCGGATGCCTGCCACAGAGTAATTAATGATGGTGCCATTTGATAAGTTTCCATTGGGGACAAAAATGGTCTGATTATTACCGGTAACCAACTTCGTTACAAATATCTGAATTTCACTAACAGTACCAGTCACACCTTGTGCTTCTATGGTGTCACCAACTCTAAACGGCTTAAATAAGATAATCAACATTCCTCCAGCAAAATTAGAGAGCGAACCCTGTAATGACAATCCAATAGCTAATCCTGCTGCACCAAGAATCGCTACAAAAGACGAAGTCTCAATCCCTAGTTTAGAAATAAAAGTGACAAATAATAATAGTCGTAACGACCACAACAAACTATCGGCTAAGAACTTTGATAAGGTCGGGTCCAATTCCCTTTTTAACATGATTTTCTTGGCCATACGATTGATAAACCGAATGGCATACAAGCCTAGAAAAAGGATTATAAAAGCTGAGATAAGCTTTGGCGAATAGTCAATTAAAGCGCTAACAAATTGATCAACATAATCCCCAAAGGAATGAAAGTAGTGTAATTCTTTTTTCTCCATAGCAAAACGAAAAAATCCCGACTTGTCGGGATAAGTAGCAGCGCAAAAGTACTAATTTTTAAAATTAATTTGCTGCTGCTTTCCACTGATTTGTGATGTTTTTAACACTGTTTTCGGTCCCAATTATATAATCTCATGAATTTTATTTTACGAAAAAGTACTTATAATTCTATAGTTGTTTTTCTTGTGATTTCTTCAAAATTGGTATCGGGCAGGTCACATGTTTTATGGTTGCATAAATAAAATAACAGTTGGTTTTCAGAAAATCTATGTTCTAAAAATGGCAGCTTTGAGGCAACAGTAGTCCCAGCTAATGCGATATTAGGCCAATAGTTTTGATTCGTTTTTTTTGCATAAGACAAGGCATCTTCACCACAAATGGCTAGTTCTTTATTTTGTTCAGATAAATTCATAAACAAGGTTAACCAATTAGAATAAACAGAGGGATAATCAATCATTGGGAAGACATCCGCTACCATTTGTTGCGCAATAGTTTCATAATAATTATGGTTAAAATAAATGCTCAAATAATAAAGATTATTAGCCATCACCGAATTAGCCGCCGGAATCACATTGTCTTCAATTTCAAAATGAGGCGTAATTAATGCTGAATCATTTTTTGAGGTAAAAGCAAAGAATGTAGTCTTGTCATCATAAAAAAAATCAAAACAATAATCGGTTAATTGTCTTGCATTAGATAACCAACTTTCATCTAAAGTGGCTTGATACAAAGAAATGAAGGCCTGAATAACATGAGCATAATCCTCTAGATAGCCATTTATACTTGCTTTTCCATTTTTATAGGTTCGGTATAAATTTCCTTCCGAACCCCATAGATTGTTGAGGAGGAAATGAGCATTTTTAAGGGCGATATCTAGATATCGTTTCTCTCCCAACGCTTTGTACGCATCTACATAGCCTTTTAGCATCATCGCATTCCAGGAGGTAACGCATTTGTCATCTAATCTAGGCGTACTTCTTTTTGCGCGTTCCAAATAAAGCGTTCGTTCCCATTTTTTCTTTTTTTTAGCTAAATCTGCTGCTGTGATACTACGGGCAAGTGCAATTTCGCTCAGTGATTCCGTTTGAATTAATACGTAATTCCCATGTTCCCAATGGCCAAAGGCATTGATATTAAACACGTTTGAAAACAGCTCAAAATCATCCTGTAAAAGCACTTCGAGTTCGGGGATAGTCCATACATAAAAAGCTCCTTCCTCGAGATGGTTTTCACTAGTCAGACTATCAGCATCTGAAGCGGCATAAAAACTTCCTTCTGCTGTTAGCCATTCGTTCTCCACAAAAGTCAGCGTCTTTTCAATAATCTCCTTGTAAAGTTCAGTGCGGGTGAGTTTATAAGCATTAGCATAAAGCGAAATCAATTGACCATTGTCGTACAACATTTTTTCAAAATGAGGAACATGCCATTTCAAATCCACTGAATACCGCGAAAAACCACCGTCTACCGTATCAAACAAACCACCATAAGCCATCTTTGTAAGCGTCAAATCCACAAAGTCAAGTACGGTTCTGTTTTTAGTTTGATACCCATAACGCAATAGAAATTCATAATTGGTTGGCATCATAAATTTTGGGGCTCGGGCCATACCTCCGTATTCCCAGTCAAAGCTTTTTTGCCATTTTAGCACCAATTGTTCCAGTGTTTCAAAACGGATATCAGTAGGAGTTGTTGTTTTAGGAATTAAACTAATTGATTGAAGTCCCTCATGCAATTGTTGCGCATAATCCAATATTGTTTGAGGGTTTTGAATATAGAGCTCTTGGAGCTTTTCAAGGGAGCTTATCCAATCATTTTTTCTAAAATAGGTACCACCCCAAATAGGTCTCCCATCAGGAAGTGCCACAATATTCAACGGCCAACCTCCTTGACCTGTCATCACTTGCAATGCTTTCATATATACGGCATCAATATCAGGACGTTCCTCTCGATCTATTTTGATGTTAATAAAATGCAAATTCATTACATGGGCTACCTCATCGTTTTCAAAGCTTTCATGTTCCATAACATGACACCAATGGCAAGCGGAGTATCCTATGCTTACAATAATCAGTTTTTCTTCTTCCTTTGCCGTGGTAAGTGAATTGTTGTTCCACGCTTTCCAATGAACAGGATTGTTCGCATGTTGGAGCAAATAGGGGCTGGTTTCGTGTTGTAGTTCGTTCATCTATAGTTAAAAAAAGCGTCCAGTTTAGGACGCTTAAAGTTACTTTTTTATTTTTAATTTGAGTTATCCATTAAGAGCTTCCACAACGATGTCTTTGTCATTCAACATGTCTTTTAACATGTTTTCAATGCCACTTTTTAAGGTAAAAGTAGAAGAAGGACAACCGTTACAAGCCCCTTGAAGTACTACTTTTACACGTTTTTCTTTTTCATCATAAGAATCAAAGAGGATGTTTCCACCATCTGCAGCAACGGCCGGTTTAACATATTCTTCCAGTATGTTAATGATTTGTTGTGAGGTGGTATCTAGGTGATCAAAGTTTTTAATTTGTTGTTTTTCTTGTTTTTCATCATTTACAATCATCGTCTCATCCAATACCAATCCTCCGTTTTCAATAAATTGTTTGATGAATGTTCGAAGCTCCAAAGTGATTTCTTCCCAAGTAACACTTTCGTATTTTGTAATAGAAATATAGTTTTCGGCAATAAAAATCTCTCTAACAAAATGAAATTTAAATAACTCTTGTGCTAAAGGAGATGGTTTTGCTTCATCTATATTTTTAAATTCGGCAGCTGTTTTAGTCAAAGCCTTGTTTACCACGAATTTAAGAGATGCTGGATTCGGAGTGGTTTCACCATAAACACTAATAGGTTGTTTTTTAACAGAGTTTTCATTGGGCAAGACAACCACACCTCCTTTTAAAAGGTATTCTTCAATTTGTTCTGAAACAGCCTCTTGAACATCTTTCCACTCAACAATGCTAAATCTTTCAATGGCAATAAAATTTCCTGAAATATAGACTGTCTTGACAAAAGGTAAGTAAAATAATTGTTGCGCTAAAGGGGAATTTTTGGCTTCATCAATGTTTTTATACTCAAAGCTTTCATTTTGAGTAATGAAATCTTGAAGTTCAAATTTTATAATAGTTGGATTTTGGGTTTCTTTTATAGTGATTTTCATAGTGCTAGTGCATTTTTTTGCAAATTTAACAAACTTATTTTCTATGAATACTTATATTTGGAGATTTAAACAACAAATTAACATATCAGGATATTTTTTTAATAAAATACGGTCCTGAAAATTTCATATTTATGAAGCGAATATTACTTACTTTTTTAGTGCTAGTTGGATTAAATTCCTTCTCTCAACCTATTGTAGTTAATACAACAACTTATACCGTGCCACAATTGGTTAATGATGTTTTGTTTGCAGCTCCTCCAGGTGGGGGTGGTGCGTCATGTGTTGGAACGATCTCTAATATTTCTTGGAGCACTGGTACCGACTTTGGTGCAACTAATGGGATAGGCTATTTTACGAATACCAATCCAAATTTTCCGTTAACTTCGGGAGTGATTTTAAGTTCTGGGGATGTTACACAGGCCCCAGGTCCAAATTTAACCACACAAGGTAACGGTGTTTGGCCAGGGGATACCGATTTGTTTAATTATATCGACGGTTTAGGAATTGATCCGGGATTGACCGATTACAATGATGCTACGGTTTTAGAGTTTGATTTTACGCCATTAACCAATACAATGAGTTTTGAATTCCTTTTTGCTTCAGAGGAATACGGTACGTTCCAATGTGATTATTCAGATTCATTTGCGTTTTTCTTAACAAATGTTACAGCAGGAACAGCACCAACCAATTTGGCATTAATCCCTAGTACTACTACGCCAATCTCAGTTGTAACCATTAGAGATAATACATATAATGCTTCGTGTGGGTCGGTAAATCCAACCTATTTTGGAAATTATAATGGGGGCGCTAATGCAAATACAGCGGCTACCAATTTTAATGGAGAGACGATTAAAATGACGGCAAATTCTTCTGTAATTCCAAATAATGTGTATCACATTAAATTGGTTGTTGCAGATAGAAATGATAATAGTTATGACTCTGCGGTTTTTTTAGGTGGGGGTAGTTTTAATATTGGTTCACCTGAATTAGCAGGGGAAGTGGGTACTTCCTATGATGGATTGACTGATTTTACGGGGCCAAATGCAGTTTGTGGATCGTCAACTGTGACGGTTCAAGCGGGTAGCGTTGCTATTTCAGGGGTTGCCTATAGTTGGTCTCTTGATGGAACTCCTATTCCTGGAGCCAATTCATTCACGTATACGATGGATCAAGAAGGAGATTATTGTGTAACGCTCACATATCCAGGTGGATGTACTCAAACAGATTGTATTGTTGTGGAACATATTCCTTCACTTATATTGGGAACGCCTACTACTTTGGCAGAGTGTGGAGCGGGCAGTGCAATCTTTAATTTGACAAGCAATCAGGCCGCTATTTTAAACGGAATGACGAACACCATTAGTTATTACCATTCATTGATCGATGCGCAACAATTGTTTGCTCCAATTACTAATATTACCAATTATCCTGGTACTAATGGGGAAATAATATATGTGGCTGTTGAAGATGATACTACAGGATGTATAACAACGACTCAGTTCCAATTAACCGTGGATCCAACATTATGTATCACTCCTCCAATTCCTGGGTCGCCACCCGATTTATATGAATATGAAACTACAGTAAATGCAGGAACTGCTTTTTTTGACTTTACACCACAAACACCTATTATTTATGGGTCAAATAATCCGGCGGATTTTACAGTTACTTACTATGCTTCGTCAGCTGATGCTATTTTAGGAAACAATCCAATAACTAATATAAGTGCTTTTCCTAATACCATTAATCCACAGACCATTTATGCGAGATTGCAGGATAACGCAGATCCCACAAATTATGCAACCACCAGTTTTAATCTAATTGTTGTGGCTTTACCTACCGTTTCAATTGCATCAAATGTAACGGCTGTTTGTAATGGACAAACGGCGACGATAACGTTCACAGGAACGGCAGGTGCTATAATAGACTATACGGTAAATGGAAATCCAGCACAAATAACGTTAAACGGTATAGGGACTAATCAATTTGTTACGCCTGCTTTAAGTGGTGTAACGGTTTATAATTTAGTAAGTGCTACAATAACGACAGCAGCAGGAACGGTTACGCAGCCAGAAACAGGTTCAGTAACTATTTCAATTACAGCTCCTCCTACCGTCACAACTCCAACCCCATATGTCGTTTGTGACGATAATAATGATGGAAATTCTTGTTTATTTATTTTAACAACCAAAGATAATGAGATAACCACAGCACCAAATGTTGTGGCTTATTACGAAACGCCAACGGATGCGCAAACCGGAGCATTACCGTCCCTGACAAGTCCTTATTGTAATAATGCTATAAATCAATTGTTCGTTAGAGTATATGATCCCGCTGCTCCAGGTTGTTATGCCACGACAAGTTTACAATTAGTGGTTAATCCAACACCACAAGCTAATCCAGTAATTTCGGATTATGCATTGTGTGATTATACTACACCAGGGGATAATGTAGAACAGTTTACCTTACACTCTAAAGATGTAGAGATTGCCAATGGACAAACGAATGTTACTATTACGTATTATTTAACGCAACCCGATGCTATAGCACAAAATGCGGCGGCAGTGTTGCCTAATTTATATACCTCAGGTTCGCAAACCATTTGGATTAATATTAAAAACAATACTACAGGATGTAATTCGGTTAGTTCGTTTAACTTGGTGGTAAACCCATTACCAGTCGTATATGTGCCGCCTACAATAGTACAATGTAGTAATGGTGTTTCGACACAGGCGGTATTTGACTTGACGGTAAACCACGATGCGGTTACTGGTGCCTTACCAGGATTGACCGTTACTTATTATCACAGTTTACTGGATGCACAAAATGATAATAGCCCTATTTCAGCTCCAGCAACTTACACTGGAACCCATAATGAAATTGTATATATTAGAGTAGAGAATGATAACACAGGTTGTTATAGTACGACTACTCAATTACTGCAAGTAACTCAAGGGCCATTAGCTATTACACCACTACCATTGCATTATTGTGATCCAAACAATGATGGATTTGGCGTGTTTGATTTGGACTCGGTTAAAGCACAAATCCAAGGAGGTACTGTTGATCCTTTAGTTACCATTGGTTTCT
>JBJONL010000002.1:0-52090 GCA_046051865.1 Bacteroidota bacterium
AATTATCAGCAATGCTATACGTTAATGAAACGCTACCTCCTAAACATAAGTTAGGTGCTTGGTATTCTGAAGTATTGAATTGAGCTGTTGCTCCACAACCAGCAGAAACCGTTTGGAATTGCGCTACCCAAGCATTGAAGGCTGCGTTTACAGCCGCTTGATCTGCATAATCACATGAAGTAGAAGCTACGCTTTCTGGTCCGTTTACGTTTACTGGAATCGTTGGTGTAATGGAGAAAGTAGCTGTAGCGCTATCTTGTGTACAATTATCAGCAATGCTGTACGTTAAAGTAACAACACCCCCTAGACATAAGTTCGGCGCTTGGAATTCTGAAGCATTAAATTGAGCTGTTGCTCCACAACCTGCTGAAATCGTTTGGAATTCTGCTAGCCAAGCGTTGAACTCAGCGTTTACAGCTTCTTGATTATCGAAATCACATGAAGTTGAAGTTATGCTATCAGGACCTACAACATTTACTGGAGTACTTGGCGTAATTGAGAAGGTAGCTGTAGCGCTATCTTGTGTACAATTATCTGCAATGCTATAGGTTAATGAAACACTACCTCCTTGACATAAGTTGGGCGCACCAAATTCCGAAATATTAAATTGAGCGCTGGCTCCACATCCTGTAGAAACCGTTTGGAATTGTGCTACCCAAGCATTGAAGGCTGTGTTTACAGCATCTTGATCTGCATAAGTACAAGACGTTGCATTTACATTTGCTGGTCCAGTCACCTCAACATGAGGTGCAGGATTAACCGTAAATGTTTTCGTTATAGTATTCGTATAACATCGATCTACCACATTATAAGTTACGGTGGTAGTTCCGCCTAGGCAAAAGTTTGGCGCACTTACTTGCGCATGCGTTCCTGATGGATTACAACCTCCAGAAACTGTAAATCCAGCTAACCAGCTGTTAAAAACAGTATTTAAGGATTCTTGGTTTGTATAGTCACAAGAAGAAACTGTTTTGCTGTCTGGCGTACCCACTATTACCGTTGGAGCCGGAGTAACCGTAAATGTTCTTGTGCATGATTTTGGTTCTCCACATTCGTCTTCTACGGTCCAAGTAACTTGAACGGAAGTTGATGCAGTGCCACAAGCTAAAGGAGCTACAGCATTTGGAGAAATTGACATTGTTGGATTTGTTCCTCCTGTATAACTGAAAGAAGCTAACCACTCAGCAAAAGAAGCATTAATTTCAGCTTGTGTTTTACATGAGGTTTCTGTTTTATCACTAGGACAATTAAGAACAACGGGGTTAAAAGGAGGTTGTTCGATTGTAATTTGTTGTTGTTTAAAACAACCATTATTATCGGTCACAATAACGGTGTAATCACCCGCAGCAATATTTTGAAATTCAACTGAAGGATTTGATTGAGGTCCTACAGTAATGTTCCCTGGATTTAAGGTAAAGGTATAATTTGACGAACCACTCGAATTCGCATCTGCAAATAGCGAAGTTGTTCCGCCAAAACAATTGATAGGATTATTTGATAATTCCAAACCTACGTCTACAATCGTAATTGACTTACTACACTCACATAGTCCACCTGGTGTAGATACTAATAATTGGAAATTAATTTGACCTCCAGAAGTACCTGGATTAATGATCACCGTTTGCGTCGCTACATCATTTAGCGCGTCATAAGAGATAGGCCCTTCTGAAACAATAGAAGCGCCAGTCGTATTTTGTGCCCCTGCAGGAAAATCATACTCCACGTCAGGAGATGCGCTTCCGGCAAACTGTATTGTTGTGGTAATGGCTATGTTACCAGCAGAAAGACATTGCTTCAATATACCCGATAGGTTACAAGAAGGTGCTGGTACAAAAGTGAACCCTGTTTTTTGAGCGATACCGCCAACAGTGGTCACCTTTACAGAACCCGACGAACCATTTCCTACGACAGCAGTGATGGTTGTACTATTAACTACCGTAAAGGTCGATGCGGGAGTATTCCCGAAAAAGACACCCGTCACGGCGGTAAAGTTGGCACCTGTAATGGTTACGGTTTGACCCGTAGCACGAGTTGCTGGTGCAAAAGAGCTTATTGATGGTGCGACAGCATAAACAGCATGTCCCAAAACCAACATAAAGAACAATACCAACGTATTGATACCATTCTTCAATCCTTTATTATTGCCTGAGCGACAACAATAAGTCTCTTCTTTGGATGTTGCGTTAAGTAATTTTAAATTCATAAGTGAATGTTTTAATTATTTAGGAAGTAATCTTAGTTAGGGTGCGATCACAGTGACCGACTGGGTACAAATACAAGATTTTGCGGTTGCAGTTGTGCCAGGATTAGTCACTTTAAGTTGCAATGTAAACGTACCACCACGAGTACCCGGAGCAACCTTAATTGACGTTTGTCCATTCTTTCCAATTAGTTTAGCATTGGAAGAGTTTGACTTCAATGTCCACACATACTTAGTGCCTGGCATTGTGTCAACCGTTTCAGAAGTAAACGTTAGTGTTTGCCCTCCTGCCTGACTAAATGTACCCTTAAGGGGCCCTTGTAAATTACAAGCTGGCGGTTGTTGAGCAAATAAGAAGTTCGTAAACAAAAAAAGCAAAAGCATAAGTAGCAAACCTGCTACCCCTCTTTTTCTGGCACTTCTTTCATTAATGGCATTACTTTTAGCCAATACCGAGTTAGGGCGACTAAAATCCATTTTAAATCCGTTTTCTTTCTCAATCAAGACGTAATCTTGACCTTCAGAAAATTCAAAGAAATTCAATAATGTTCTTTTTTTCATAATGTTAGGTATTAAGATAATACCACATCACGAATAGGTTATGTATGCGTATTTTTGGGACAAGCACTAAAAAGTAAAATCTCATTTTTGGAGACCTTATTTTTTGGTAGATTCTGTTTGGGATTATAAAATTATGTTAATATTCGGACCCTCAATAAAAAGGGCCTAAGTTTTCTACCAACCAAGCTTTTTTATCGATTAAATGCATAAAAGGCAAAAAAAAATCCGTTTAAATAAAGACTTATGAAGACCAATACTAGATTTACTATAATTTTTAAGAATTCGACAACACTAGTTTCGTATCCTCTAAACAAAATGAATTTTCATAGTAATTCCGAAAGAAATTACGGCCTCTTGATTATCTTTCTTTAACGAATTTAAGATGGGCAAGCATTTTTTTAAAACGGGGACTAGGGCGGTAAATCAGCGAGACACTCTTAATGGTTTTAGGAGTTACTTCAATAGGGAATTCGCTTGCTGTACCTTTAACACTAACTTGAAAAGCCCCAAGAGGTCCGAGTCGCACAATTTGACCTTGTTCTAACGCTAGCGAAACCTTTGCCACTAAGGCAAATATAACCGCTTGGCAATCGGCTTCGGTTACGGTAGTACTTTGACAAATCTGCTCGCTGAGCATTTCGAGATCAATTTCGCCACTTTTAACGACTCTTGGATAATAGCGCATTGGAAGCGTTGCATCATTGGGATTGGTTTTCCTTACTGCTTTAATTTTAATGGCCATAGTGTAACTGCTTAAATAATTCTACCTACTATAATTAGACAATACAGAAGCAAAAAGGTTTAATGATCCTGTATTTTTTTTTACCGTTACACTATAGTAAAGCACGATCTACGCTTTTCTTCGAGAAACTGACCACGGTCAATTACCAAAACGACCGCGGTCAAATTACAAATCGACCACGGTCACTTCTATATGTGACCGCGGTCGTTTCCTGTTAGTATAAGGATAAGATTTCTACCTTATGCGGAGCGGGATAAAGGACTGCCTTTTACAATTCTTTTCGGTAGGTTCTTCTTCTTCGAAAGGTAGTGGGATCAAAATGCTTCCACATGTTGTGAATCGCATGGTTATCTTCTAATTCGGGCGTGCGAATGCAATTTTGTATATTTTTCTCTTTAAAGACTTTATAGTATTCATTAAAGATCATAGCTGTTACACCCTTACTTTGGTATTCTGGGTCAACGCCAATTAAATAAAACAGCACGTCTTTACTTTCTTTTTTAGCTTTTAACAAGTGGTAAAAACCAAAAGGAAACAATTTACCGTTCGCCTTTTGCAACGCTTCCGAAAAACTTGGCATTACGATACTAAAAGCCACCATATTATTTTGGTTATCTACAATAAATTTAATGTACTCCGGATTAATAAAGCTGATGTACTTCTTTTTGAAATATTCTTTTTGCTTTTCAGTAATGGCTACAAAGGAGGATAAAGAGGCATAACTTGCATTGAATAAATCAAACATTTTATCAACATAGGGCATGATGTCCTTATTGTTCGTGAAGTTTAATGATTCTAAACCATACCGCTTCTTAATTAAATCATTGGCTTTTACAAAAAACTCGGTTTTTACATTGGCAAAAGGGAAACGATTTTCTAAGTATTCCTTTTCTTTGTGATAGCCCAGTTGCTCCAAATGATCTTTATAATAGGGAAAATTATACCATGTGATCATCGAACCAATTTCGTCAAAACCTTCAGTAAGCACTCCTACTTTATCTAAGTTAGAAAAGCCCATTGGCCCTTCGACATATTCAAGTTGATTTGCCTTACCCAATTCATAGACTTTTTCTAATAATGCTTTGGTAACCTCGAGATCATCAATTACGTCCCACCAACCAAAACGAACTTTCTTTTTATCTTGGTCGTTGACTTCATTCCAATTTATAATCGCTGCGATTCTACCTACTACACTACCCTCTTTATAGGCTAAATAAAAAGTAGCCTCTGCAGTGGCAAAGGCTGGGTTTTTTGAGGTATCAAAAGTCTCTAATTCGTCATTGATTAAGGGGGGCACCCAATAGGGGTGGTTCTTATATAATGAAAACGGGAATTTAACAAACTCTTTCAGCAATTTCGGATTGCTTGCTTCAACTATGGTTATCATTATTTAGTGTTTTCTAATTCTACTTCGTCTTTACGTTTTTTACCTTTGTCCTTTTTATCTTTCTTATCTTTCTTATCTTTTTTACCTTTCTTATCGTCGAGCGGTTTGTTTTTCACCCGCTTATAATTGGTCTCATAATTCGCATCAAAGCGCCAAGAGGCACCAATGCTTCCATACAGTATAGAAGGAGTTTCTTTTACGTTCTTACTTAATGAAGCATCCAGCTGTATGTTCTCACGCACTAAATAGGCCGCACCAAAACGGAATACGGTATCTGCATAATAATCGCTTTTATAGCCTTGAATTTCTAGGAATCCCGACCAACGCATATTGAACCCTCTGGTCATGGTCGCGATAATACCGTAGCTTGGATATTTTGAAGCTATTTTGTCGGCTATGATGTTTGTCACAAAAACCCAATGCTTGCCAAACTGATTTTGGGTAATAACCATTAGTTTTGGACTAAATTTAGGGTCGCCATCATAGGTAAATGGATTGGTCCCTAATTGAAGATTAAACCCTCCGTAAACCGCAACTGCTGGAATAAAATCATCCCATTTAAACTTGTGGTTGGCTTTCCAACTGTATAAATTCGGTTTATCTTGTTTTAAAAAAGGGTCGTAAACTAAGTATTTGGCCCCTAACGTAAATTGCTTGAATCCGCCTCGCGTGTCATTGACAAGCGGTGCTTGATACCAATCGTATTGGTACTGAGTATTTAAATCAAACTCAAGTTGGTCAAAAAAATCACCATAACGTATGTCTAATTCGGTTCCGAACCCGTTGGCGTTGTAGCGCAACAAATCGTGTTTTTCTTGCAAACCATAAACGCCGCCTTCGGCTTGAATAACCGTTTTCCCTACGGAGAAAGCCGACATGGACTTCCCTGGTCTATTGGAGTTGATAAGGTCGGTGTATTGAGCGTACTGTTGTGTTGAAACCAATAAAAGGCCAATTACCAATACTTTTTTTATATTCTTAGTCATAATGCACAATTGAAGGGTACCATCTTGGTGTTTCAAAAGTAGTATTTTTTATTGATTATCGAAACTTTGCCCCTTTTGATATTAGCAAATATTTAAGAAGTTAAAGCTAAAATTGCATTGTGGAATTTAGTATTTTTGGCAAAAAATAGTTAACCAATGGAAACCGCATCTTTTAGTGGTCTGTTAGATACCCTTATATTCATCTTTGCTTTTTACTATATAGTAAAGTTTTTAGCGCGTCTATTTTTACCCATGATGGCTCAAAAAATGATGGAGAAAGCCTCTGAACAATACCAGCAACAACAACAAAATCATCAACAACAACATACCTCCAAAAATACCACCGCTGAAAAACCGAAAGAAAAAAAGGTTGTGGGTGAGTATGTAGATTTTGAGGAACTAGAATAATACCATACCGACAATCAAACTAACCTAATGAAGCAACTTCAAAAGTTTTATCCGCATCTGCTAGCCCTACTTGGCTTTATCACCATCTCTTTAGTCTACTTTTATCCGGTACTACAAGGCAAAAAAATATTCCAATCGGATATAGTGCAATATACCGGTATGGCTAAAGAGCAAAACGATTTTCGTGCTGAATATCATACGGAACCCTACTGGACGAATTCAGCCTTTGGAGGGATGCCGACCTATCAAATGGGAGCCAATTATCCAAACGATTATATTGGCAAGCTTGATGATGCCTTACGCTTTTTACCAAGACCAGCCGATTATTTATTCTTATACTTTTTAGGGTTCTACGCCTTACTGCTCGTATTGAAAACGGATCCCCTCAAAGCTTTTATTGGTGCCTTAGCGTTTGGATTTTCGACCTATCTGATTGTGATACTGGGTGTAGGCCACAATGCAAAAGCCCACGCTATCGGATACATGCCGTTGGTAGTGGCAGGATTTATTTTAGTCTTCAAAAAGCGCTATGTTCTTGGAGGCATCCTCACCATGTTAGCGGTAGCCTTGGAAATTAATGCCAATCACTTCCAAATGACCTATTATTTGTTGCTATTATTGCTTGTATTGGGGATTTACTTTTTATACCGTATCGTACAAGACAAAGACTTTAAGGCCTTACCTAAGATTGTAGGTACCTTTATAGTGGCTTTGGTTTTAGCCGTGGGTGTGAATGCTGCTAATTTAATGGCTACTAAAGAATACACCGACTTTAGTATGCGGGGCAAAAGCGAACTTACCTTTAATGCGGATGGTTCTAAAAACAATGAAACGGCTTCGATGTCGAAAGATTATATCACAGAATACAGTTATGGGATAGCTGAAAGTTTGAATTTGATTGCCCCTCGCCTCTTTGGTGGTGGTAACAGTGAAAAAATAAGCACCGACAGTAAGCTGTATGAATTTGTATTAAATCAAGGCGCTTCCGAAGAGGAGGCCAAACAATTTGTTGAAACAGCGCCGACTTATTGGGGCGACCAACCAATCGTAGCGGCACCTGCTTATATTGGGGCCATTGTCTTCTTTTTATGCGTATTGGCTTTATTCCACGACAAACGCAAAATTAAATATGCGTTCTTAGCAGGAGCTGTATTATCCCTACTCCTTTCCTGGGGTAAGAACTTTATGGGACTAACCGATTTCTTTATCGAATTTGCGCCAATGTATGATAAGTTTAGAGCGGTATCTTCGATACAAGTCATCTTAGAATTATGCATACCGGTCTTGGCCATCATGGGCTTACAATCCTTCTTCAAAGAAACGGATCATCAAAAAAAATCATTACTGTATACTGCGGGCACTACCTTGGGCCTTATCGTGGTCTTATTCTTGGTAAAAAGTATGTTTGCCTTTGGTTCCCAAAACGACAATTATTACTTGCAAGCGTATGGCAAAGAGATGGGCGCCGGGTTTATTGCGGCATTAAAAGAAGATCGAGCCACCCTATACATGGCTGATTTGTTGCGTTCAGGATTCTTGCTGTTGGTTGCTTTTGGAACGCTATGGTTTTATCTAAAAGGGAAAGTGGCGCAGAACACCGCTATTATCTTAATTGGCGTCTTCATGGTTGGTGATTTGTTTTTTATTGACAAAAACTATGTTAGCAATACCCCAAGACAATTTGCCAGTGCGCATGAAGTAGACCAACCTTTCCAACCTACTCCCGCTGATGAAGAAATCTTGAAAGACAACTCGATTTACCGCGTTTATGAATTACAAGGAAGATTGCAAGGGCGAACCTCGTATTTCCATAAATCGGTTGGAGGTTACAGCGCCGTGAGACCTCGTCGTTACGAGCAAGTCTTTGATTATAGTATTGACAAGCATATGGCTAATTTGGGTGAAAACATCGACCCTAAAACCTTGTCATTAACCAAAAACATTCCGATGCTCGATGCCTTGAATGTCAAATACCTCTTAGTGGAAGTAAAGGACAATCAAATGGTGCCTATTACTAATCCGTTTATCAATGGGAACGCCTGGTTTGTTTCGGAAATAAAAACGGTAAACTCTGCAGATGAAGAGATGAAAGCTATTGATAAGTTAGATTCTAAAAATGTAGCTATTATCAATAAAGCAGACAAAGTGCTATTTAAAGATGCGTTTGCTACAAAAGGTGCTTCATTAGTTAATGACAATTTTAGTAAAGACAGTACTGCAACAATAACGGTTAATGACTATAAACCAAACCGCATTGAATATACTTCAAACAATGCGAATGATGGTTTTGCTGTGTTCTCTGAAAACTACTATAAGGACGGCTGGAAAGCCACTGTTGATGGAAAAGAAACTTCAATTTACCGAGTGGATTATGTTTTGCGAGGAATTGAAATACCGAAAGGGAAACACACTGTTGTATTTACATTTGAACCCCAAGTAGTTAAAACCGGTGGCACTATTGCGTTGTTTAGTTCGCTAGGAATGCTATTGGTAATTGCTGGAGGCGTTTATGTAGAGCAGAAGAAAAAGAAGCAAGCCTAAATGGAGGAACCAAAAAAACTCTTAATCATCACGTACTATTGGCCACCCGCAGGAGGTCCTGGTGTGCAGCGTTGGTTAAAGTTTGTCAAGTACCTCCCCGATTTCAATATACAGCCTATTGTTTATATCCCAGAGAACCCTACCTATCCTATTATAGACGAAGGATTGGTTAAGGAAGTTTCGGATCGCGCTATTATCCTTAAAAACAAGATTAGAGAGCCTTACGGCTTTGCTTCGTTTTTCTCAAAGAATAAGACCAAAAAGATAAGTTCGGGTATTATTCCGACTCAAAAGAAACAGTCTTTCATAGAAAAGACTTTGCTATGGGTTCGAGGCAACCTCTTCATCCCGGATGCCCGAGTGCTTTGGGTATCGCCCTCGGTGCGCTATCTCAGAAAGTACATACAAGAAAACAAAATTGAAACTATCGTAACTTCGGGACCCCCTCATAGTTTGCATCTTATTGGTTTGCAATTGAAAAAGGACTTAGGGATTACCTGGCTTGCTGATTTTCGGGACCCTTGGACTACGATAGGGTATCATAAATCCTTGAAGTTATCCTCTTATGCAAGCAAGAAGCATAAAACTTTAGAGCGAACGGTGCTAACTACGGCGGATACCATTATAGTCACTAGTACTACAACCAAACTGGAATTTCAAGCCCTTACTTCAAAACCAATTGAAGTGATCACTAACGGTTATGACCTAGAGCAAGTGGCAAAACAGCCTTTAGACAACAAGTTTACTTTGGCGCATATTGGTTCCTTTCTCTCGGATCGAAATCCGAGAATTTTATGGGAAGCTTTGCAGGAATTGGTTACCGAAAACAGTGACTTCAAAAACGACTTTGAATTAAAGTTGATGGGCGCTACTAGTCAAGAAGTATTAGACACCATCGCTGAATATAACTTATCAAACTACTTAGTAAACTTGGGCTATGTCTCCCACGAACAAGCCGTAGCACATCAACGCAAATCGCAGGTATTGTTGTTAATTGAAATTGATTCGGCAGACACTAAGAGCATCATTCCGGGAAAGTTGTTTGAGTACATGGTTTCTGAGCGACCGATTATTGCTATTGGACCAAAAGGTTCAGATTTTGCTGAAATCATTACGACCACGAACACCGGAGTATTTTTTACCTATGACGAAAAGGAGTCTTTAAAAGCCTTACTTATCAAGTACTATAAAGAATATCAGGCACAAAGTTTAAAAGTGCATGCGGTAGGATTACAACAATATTCTAGAAAGTGTTTGACCGAAAAACTCTCCTTGTTAATCTCACCTAAATCGTAATGTAACATGGGTATTGTACAAAGTCAATCTATTAAAAACACGATTATTACCTTTATTGGGTTTGGGATTGGAGCGATCAATGCTTTGTTTTTGTATACTCTTTTTTTAGAAAAAGAACATTATGGGATTGTCAATACGATACTTTCGGGGGCTAATATTATGATGCCTTTAATGGCTTTTGGGGCACAAAATACTTTAATTCGGTTCTTTTCCTCTTATAAAACACAAAAGGAGCGTGATGAATTCTTGACTTTCATGCTGGTGCTTCCTTTGGCCTTGATCATTCCGTTAGGATTAACTTTTTACGCTTTATACGAACCCATATCGCACAGTTGGATCAAAGAAAACCCCACTTTAAAACCCTTCTTTTGGTTGATTCCGGTTATAGGTTTGTTTATGGCGTATTTTGAAGTCTTTTATGCTTGGGCTAAAGTACACATGCAATCGGTTATTGGGAATTTTATTAGTGAAGTCTTAGTGCGCGTTACAATTATGGTATTGCTATTTGGGGTACACTTTCAATGGATTACTAAAGACACCTTTGTTTATTGCGTAGCCTTTGCGTATTTAGCCCAGCTCATTGGCATGAAACTATATGCGCTCTCCGTTAAAATGCCTGTATTGCGTTTTGTACTCCCCGAAAACATTAAAGAAATTGTAAAATACTCCCTATTCATCATTATATCGGGTGGTGTTGCCGTAATGCTTATTGATTTTGATAAAGTCATGATTCCAAGGTATTTGGATGTTAGTCAGAATGCCTTATATTCTGTAGCCATCTTTATATCCACTGTTATTGCAGTTCCTAGCAGGGCCATGACCCAAATTACAGCCCCAATTACAGCTCGTTTGATGGTTGAAAAGAAGCACGATGAACTTAACGAATTGTATAAAAAAAGTGCTATCAACCTTCAAGTAATTGGCGGATTTATTATGGTATTGATCTTTGTAAACATCAAAGAAATGTATCATCTAATTCCGAAAGATTATAGTGGTGGAATTGCGGTTGTCTTTATGATTGGTATTTCCAAATTCTATGATGTAATGCTAGGTAATAACAACTCGATTATTGTAAATACCCCCTATTATCGCACGGTATTATTATTTGGCGTTTTTACCGTCGTATTGATGATTGTATTGAATATGATTTTTATCCCGTTATATCAGATTGAAGGCTCTGCTTTTGCGACCTTAATAACGGTAGCCATCTATAACACGATTAAACTTTTCTTTGTAGTGAAGAAAATGGACTTATATCCCTTCACCAATAAGACGCTTTACTCCCTTGCTATTATTGGTATTTGCTTTCTACTCTTTTACTTTTGGGACTTTCCCTACAGCACTTTAATCAATATAACATTAAAATCGGCGCTACTAAGTCTACTTTATGGGGTGTTAATCTACAAAACAAAGCTATCGGAAGAAATCAATCAAGTCCTTGCTAAGTACTTAAGACTGGTGAAGCTATTAAAATAAAAAACCGCCTCAGAAAGACGGTTTTTCGGGTGTTTGATTTATTCTTGTTTTTGACGTTTTATGTTTACGAATCGTAGTCTCTTTTTGGTAATTTGTTTCGATTACAGTGTAAAACTATCCTTTTAATCCTTGGCCCAACTATTATTCCGATAACTTACCGTAAAACTCGTTTAAAACAGTTTTTCTAGTCATCTGCTGCACTTCATCGATTATTTTAAAACAAGAAGACCGCCATCAATTTTGATTAATATAACACAGGTTTACTACATAAGAAACCAAGGCTAAAATGTTCTTAATAACCTTTGATAACTAATCTTTAAAACTTTTGCCTTTCGCAAAAAATAAATTTACTTTTGAGCGCGAATAATTATAACTACAAACCATGGCTAACATTCAACAACTACAAGATTTTACAACACAAGTTCGTCGAGACATTCTTCGAATGGTACATGCTGTAAATTCAGGACATCCAGGAGGTTCTCTTGGCTGTGCAGAATTCCTAACCGTACTGTACCAACATCAACTAAAACGAAACCCAGCGTTCGAAATGGATGGATTGGGTGAAGACTTATTTTTCTTGTCCAACGGACATATTTCACCTGTTTACTATAGTGTCCTAGCACGTAGCGGCTATTTTCCAATTCCTGAGTTGGGCACTTTTAGAAAATTAAATACTAGATTACAAGGACACCCTACCACTCATGATCAATTGCCAGGAGTAAGAATTGCCTCGGGCTCTTTAGGCCAAGGTTTATCGGTAGCGATTGGAGCGGCTCAGGCCAAAAAACTGAATGGTGATGCCCACTTGATTTACTCGTTGCATGGCGATGGTGAATTACAAGAAGGTCAAAACTGGGAAGCTATTATGTATGCCTCTGCTAAAAATGTAGATAATCTAATTGCAACTATTGATTACAACGGTCAACAAATCGATGGCTCTACAAAGGATGTTTTAAATATGGGTAATTTGAAAGCCAAATTTGAAGCCTTTGATTGGGACGTGGTTGAGATTACCGAAGGAAATTCTATAGAGGCCATCATAGGCGGTTTAAACGAAGCGAAAAGTAGAACTGGAAAAGGGAAACCTGTTTGTATCTTATTACATACGGTAATGGGTAATGGAGTTGACTTTATGATGCATACGCATGCATGGCATGGGAAAGCACCGAATGACGAGCAATTAGCAAATGGATTGGCACAAAATCAGGTAACCTTTGGAGATTATTAATTTATATTGAAAAGGTCTATCCTTATACTATTCATTTTTGTTAGTCAAAACGTTTTTTGTCAGGAGTATTTTTTTGATTATCAGTCAACCTACGAATATCGTACAAATGAAAATGATACTGTTTTCTCAAAAATCATTACTCTCGGAAATTCTTCGACAGAAGATTATGTTTTGAGAATTCTATTTGACAACAAAAAGATTACTTATGAGTCTATTATTGATTTTACCAAAAATGAAGATTTACAAATTCATAATTTAAATGAAGAACTAGAGATTGATGGTAACCTCACAGTTGATAGTGGAACACCACTAAAAGTTATAGATTGCGATGATTACACGAATAAATACAATGTAGAATACGTGAAAGTTAATGGTGTAAAGGTTATCAAAATCATGAGGTATAAAAACAAAAAGAAGAATAAAGTTATCACTGAATGTATTATTTATACCAAACCAACCGACATAACCAAAAATCAGCATTTTAGTTTTCCTCAATTAATCTTTCCTTTGCGATGCTCTAAATTCAAACTGGAAAATGAAGATGTCTTAAGTGAAGTTAATTTTATCGAGAACAATAAAGAAGTGCATTTTTATAAACTAATTGATTTTAAATCAATTAACCTAAAAATTAAAATATAAAATGAAAAAATATACAAACACAGAAAGTAAAGATACCCGTTCTGGTTTTGGAGCAGGAATGACAGAACTAGGACAAAAGAATGAAAATGTAGTGGCACTTTGTGCTGATTTGATAGGGTCCTTGAAATTTGATGATTTCAAGAAAAACCACCCAGAGCGCTTTTTCCAAATTGGAATTGCTGAGGCTAACATGATTGGAATTGCAGCGGGATTAACTATTGGAGGTAAAATACCTTTCACAGGTACTTTTGCTAATTTCTCCACGGGCCGTGTATACGATCAAATCCGTCAATCGGTTGCGTATTCAGATAAAAATGTAAAGATTTGTGCTTCACATGCGGGATTAACCTTAGGTGAGGATGGGGCAACCCATCAAATTTTAGAAGATATAGGTTTGATGAAAATGCTTCCAGGTATGACTGTAATTAACACTTGTGACTACAATCAAACTAAAGCAGCTACTATCGCATTAGCAGACCATCATGGCCCAGCGTATTTGCGATTTGGACGCCCGGTTGTGCCTAATTTCATGCCTGCTGACGAACCATTTGTAATAGGGAAAGCCATCTTATTAAGCGAAGGAACGGATGTTACTATTATAGCAACAGGACACTTAGTTTGGGAAGCATTATTAGCTGCAGAGGCCTTGGAAGCTAAAGGTATTTCGGCTGAAGTAATCAACATTCATACCATTAAACCTTTGGATGAAGAAGCTGTATTAAAATCGGTTACAAAAACGGGTTGCGTTGTAACGGCCGAAGAGCACAATATTTTAGGTGGATTAGGAGAAAGCGTAGCAAGAGTTTTAGCGTTAAACAATCCGACCCCTCAGGAATTTGTTGCTGTAAATGATAGTTTTGGAGAAAGTGGAACACCAGAGCAATTGATGGATAAATACCAACTTAATAGTCCTGCTATTATCGCTGCTGTTGAGCGTGTTATCAAAAGAAAATAACAACTATAATTCCAATAGAAAAGCCGCTAAAAAGCGGCTTTTTTTATTATGATCTTCTACATTACCTTTTAATGGCAACTAGGGTCGCGATGTTTTTTCAAGGTCCCGGCACCACCACAAGTGGCTATTTGGTCGAAAGGAAAGGCTAAACCGGTAGCAGGATTTTTGACTTCTACTTTGGTTAACGTTCCATCAGCATCATCATCTACATCATAGTAGTCAGGTCTTTCATCTCCGTCGGTATCATCTGCATTGTCTACTCCTGTAGCAACAAAGTTTACATATCCATCCGCAATATTAGGTACAATTGTTACCACACCAAATTCATTGGTATTTGCAGTCCCGATATCTTCTAAATAAGAAGGAACTCCGTCACTATCTTGATCAAGACGTTCTACCTCACATAATTTAAAACTAAAAACTAGTGGAGAATAGGAGGGTATTCCACCTGTTGAAGTCGAATAATAGGCTAACCCTGACGGTATAAATAACACACCTGCTCCAAATCCAAAATAAGAAATAGTTCCATCCAAATTACTAGAATAGCTTCCCGATTTAAATTGTGGAAATATTTCACCCCAGCCTCTAATAGCGGTTGATAGGTCGATATCGATTGGAAATTTTCTTTCTTGAAACTGTGTGGACAAATAACTTGTAACCGCTGGATCAACAGTAGCGTCTGTTTTCTTATAGATATACTCACCGCGGTATGCTGCAAATACTTTATCGACATTACAAGGTGATTTACTAGTAGTTCCTGAACCTTCTCTTAATTTTAAGTAGTATATTTTATAGGTCACCTGTTCATCATTTTGCGTTACATTTACATAACGTGTTTGCACAGGATAATCAGTTTGATTCCAAATCGATACTTGAGTTCCTCCAGTAGGAATAAGTGTAAAGGTAACATCTTGATCATCTGTTCCTCCTGGATTGTTCACTACCGTCATGTAATGAGATTTCATAAACTCTTCAATATTTGTCATATCAGTATCTCTTTGTGTTTTGTAATCACGTAGTGGTTCTACACTGCTATCACTTTTCGAACATGACACTAGGGTTATACAAAGAAAAAGTACGACAATCGACTTGAAAAAAATATTCATTTTATTTGATTTTTTAAGCTCGCAAGATACAATATTGATTTATTTTTGTAAACAATTTAACGTTGATTTTGGAAAAAAAATGAGAGTGGATAAATATTTATGGTGTGTGCGCTATTACAAAACCAGAAACATGGTTACAGAGGCATGCCGCAAAAATCACATTACGGTAAACGGTCAGGTGGCGAAGGCTTCTAGGGATGTTTTTCCTTTAGATAAAATAACGTTTAGAAAAGACCAAATAACGTATGCGATAACGGTTTTAGATATTCCACTTAACCGTGTGGGAGCCAAGCTAGTTGACATCTACAGAAAAGACGATACGCCTGCAGAATCCTTTGCTCATTTAGAATTATTAAAATTATCGAAAGAGCATTACCGAAAAACGGGAACAGGGCGACCCACCAAAAAAGACCGAAGAGACTTGGAAGACTTTGAAATTGATTTTGAAGCGGATGAGAATTAATTTAACAACACTACGATATGCAACTGAACATTATCTTAAACCAACAGGAAATCGAGAATAAAATAAAGCGTATTGCTTATCAGATATATGAAACTTTTTCGGAGGAAGAGGAAATTGTATTGGCTGGAATTGCGAGCAATGGATTTATATTCGCTAAGAAGATTAATGCAGTTTTAAAGACGATTTGCGACATAAAAGTAATACTTTGTGAAGTAAAAATAGACAAGCAGGACCCCTTTAGCCTCATAACTACTTCTTTATCAAAAGAGGAATACAGCCATAAATGTGTTGTCTTAGTGGATGATGTACTTAATTCCGGGACTACTTTAATCTATGGCGTTAAACATTTCTTAGACGTACCTATTAAAAAATTCAAAACAGCTGTATTGGTTGACCGCAATCACAAAAAGTACCCTGTCAAAGCCGATTTTAAAGGGATTTCTCTTTCTACTTCTTCTAAAGAACATGTTACTGTTGTATTTGAAGCAGACAACTGTTATGCTTGTTTAGTCTAACATATTCAGTATTTCGTTGGTAATGGTTTCCGGTGATTTTTGATCTATATCTAATTTAAAAGTAGCTTGGTTATAAAAGTAGCTTCTTTCAAATAAGCTTTTTGCAATATATTCCTTCAAGGCAACTTCTGATAAATTAGCAAGCAACGGCCTTTTGTGCTTTTCTGTAAGGAGCCGGCTGTATAGTGTATCGATCGACCCTTTTAAGTAGATGGAAATCACCTGTTCATCTTTTAGTAATAAGTGGTTGTTGGCATAACATGGGGTACCTCCGCCTGCGCTAATAATTAGATTTCCTTCTTGTTCAAGTACTTGTTTAAAAAGCTGGTGTTCCCTCGTCCTAAAATAGATTTCACCTTTAGTTTCAAAAAGAAGTGGTATCGATATTTGTGTTTCTTTTTCTATCAAATAGTCTAAATCAACCCAATCCACATTCTTTTTTTTCGCCAAATATTGTGCAATTGTAGTCTTACCTGACCCCATATATCCAATCAAAATTATTTTCTGCATTACAATAAATCCTTATAAATTAAGACATTAACAGTCCTTGACAAAAAAAGGTAAATTTATACTAAAATTGCTTTGAAATATAAATAATAAGGCCTTATATTTGCACCCGCATTCAAGAAAAGAAAAAGACTCGATAGCTCAGTTGGTAGAGCACATCACTTTTAATGATGGGGTCCTGGGTTCGAGCCCCAGTCGGGTCACGAAAAGTCGAACATCCAAATGTTTGACTTTTTTTTGTTTATAGGCCACGTGGAGAAATTGGTAGACTCGCCATCTTGAGGGGGTGGTGTTGCAAGACGTATGGGTTCGAATCCCATCGTGGTCACAGGTAAGCATAAAAGCTAATAAATGGTTTGGTAAATCCGACTCTTTATTAGCTTTTTGTATTTCGGAACCCGCTGTAACAAAACACTCTTAATCATTCAGTTACAAGAAAACTAAATTTATTTAAAGAAGTTTTACTCCAAAAAAAGCTATAGTACATTAATTTTATTACTTTTGTTTAACTAATTAAGCAAAAAGATGAACAATGTAAAAAATGTTTTTAGCATTAAAGACTTGGAAAACCTAACTGGAATCAAGGCTCACACCATCAGAATCTGGGAGAAACGGTATAATGTTTTGGAACCGATGCGAACTGAAACCAATATCCGTTTGTATGACTTAGCTAATTTGCAAAAAATTTTAAACATAACCTTACTACACAATCACGGGTATAAAATCTCTAAAATATCCAAATTATCGGAAGAGCAAATACCAGAGTTAGTGAATGCTATTATTTCAGACAAAAGTGTAAAGCATCATGCCATAAGTTCGTTTAAGATGGCCATGATGAATTTTGACCAAACCTTATTTCTGAACACGTATAATAATTTGCTCGCTGAAACCTCATTTAGAGAAGTATTCTTTAACATATTTATTCCCTTTATACAAGAAATCGGATATTTATGGCAAACTAATACGATTACTATAGCGCACGAACATTTCATTAGTTACTTGATTAAGCAAAAATTGCTTTTGAACACTGAAAAGCTTCAAGTACAAGAGCCAACCAGACATGACAAAACCTTTGTATTGTACTTACCGGAAAATGAAATGCACGAACTGGGTTTGATGTATGTCAATTATGAAGCGCAGTTTAGCGGGTACAAAACCATATACTTAGGTGAAAGTGTTCCCATTGAGAGTTTGAAGGATGTGAAAAAGTACTTTGATAACATTACCTATATCTGTTATATGACTGTCGAACCCAATCCAACCGTAATTAACGACTATATCCGAGAGATCAAGAAAGAGATAATGATTGGCGATACTAACTTTTGGATAATGGGAAGGATGATAGAACACATAGACCCTAAACTGCTAAATGATCGACTTCGCACTTTTGATTCTATTAATGATTTAGCTACAGCCCTATAATTTTCAATAAAAAGTAGTTACGCTGTTTAGCTTTTTACTATTTTTGTTAAACAATATGAAAAAACAAGTAAGAATAATAGGTTCAGGATTTTCTTCATTAGCAGCCGCTTGCTACCTAGCGCAGCTTGGCCATGAAGTGACCGTCTATGAAAAGAATGGTACTATTGGTGGCAGAGCTAGGCAATTAAAAAAAGAGGGATTTACTTTTGATATAGGACCAACATGGTATTGGATGCCAGATGTATTTGAACGTTTTTTTGCTGATTTCGGCAAAAAGCCTTCCGATTATTATGAGCTAATAAAGCTAGCCCCCGCCTATCAGGTCTATTTTGGCATCAATGAATTTGTGACGATAGCAGATAATTTACCTGAGATTATAAAAACATTTGAAGCTATTGAAAAAGGGAGCGGTCAAAAGCTAGCCTCGTTCATGAATGAAGCACAAAGTAATTACAACATAGCTATAAAAGACTTGGTTTACCGTCCGGGGGTTTCTCCCATGGAATTAGTAACACTTGAAACTGCTAAAAAAGTTAATCAGTTTTTTGGAAATATTTCAAAAGACATTCGGAGAAAGTTTAAGAATACCAAATTAGTTCAAATCTTAGAATTCCCCGTACTCTTTTTGGGTGCTAAACCTTCTGATACTCCGTCGTTTTATAGTTTTATGAATTATGCAGACTTTGGATTGGGCACTTGGCATCCAAAGAACGGGATGTATTCCGTTATATTAGCCATGGAACAATTGGCTTTAGAACTTGGTGTTACAATAAACACAAATGCAACTATTGATAAAATACTCGTAGAACATGGAACCGCTACTGGTATAGTTGTAAATGGTTCCTCCATCAAAGGTGATATTATTTTGAGTGGAGCCGATTATCATCACAGTGAAAGTTTGTTGGACGAAAAGTACAGAGCCTATTCTGAAAAATACTGGGAAAAAAGCACCTTTGCTCCTTCTTCCCTACTTTTTTATGTTGGTTTTGACAAAAAAATAGAACAAGTTGAACACCACACTTTATTTTTTGATGTAGACTTTGATGTCCATGCCGCTGCGATTTACGATACGCCTAGTTGGCCAGAAGAGCCGCTCTTTTATGCTAGCTTTCCTTCAAAAACCGACAGCAACGCTGCGCCAGAGGGCAAAGAAGCTGGCATCTTTTTAATCCCGTTAGCCCCCGGATTACAAGACATACCCGAGTTACGAGAGGAATATTTTGAAAAAATAATTAGTCGGTTTGAGCAATTAACGCAACAAAGTGTTCAGAATTCAATTATCTTTAAAGAATCCTTTTGTGTAAATGATTTCATAAACGACTATAACTCCTACAAAGGCAATGCATATGGATTAGCCAATACCCTGTTGCAAACGGCCTTTCTAAGACCTAAATTGAAAAGTAAAAAAGTAAAGAACCTCTTTTTTACCGGTCAATTAACCGTGCCAGGTCCAGGTGTACCGCCCGCCTTAATATCGGGGAAACTAGTTTCTGAACTCATTGAAAAAAACCAGTAATTACGATATAGCTATGAAAATAATTTTTGACACCGTATCTTTTGAATGCAGCCGTAATGTAACAAAGTCTTATAGTACTTCCTTTTCTGCCGCCGTAACGATGTTATCTCCTAACATCCGTCAGGACATTTATAACATCTATGGATTTGTTCGATTTGCAGATGAAATCGTAGACACTTTTCATGAGTACAATAAAGAACAACTCTTTGAAATGTTTGAGAGCGACTTAGCGTCAGCTTTAGAGCATAAAATCAGTTTGAACCCTATATTGAATTCGTTTCAAAGCACGGTGCATAAATACAACATACCCATTAGCATGATTAAATCTTTTATGAAAAGCATGCGTTTAGATTTACATAAAAAGGACTACCAATCCTTTGAAGAGTACAACGACTATATCTATGGGTCAGCTGATGTGGTCGGACTGATGTGCCTTAAAGTGTTTGTTAATGGAAATGACGAAAAATACAAGGAATTAGAACAAGCGGCTATGAGTTTAGGCTCTGCGTTTCAAAAGGTCAACTTTTTGCGAGATTTAAAAGCGGATCACGAGGATTTAAACCGTTCGTATTTCCCTAATACCGATTTAACACGATTGGACGAAACATCCAAAAACCTTATCATTCAAGAAATAGAAGCTGATTTTGAGGCAGGATTTCAAGGAATCCTTAAACTTCCCTTAGAAGCTAAATTTGGTGTTTATACCGCTTATATTTATTATAAAAAGTTGTTATCAAAATTAAAGAAGACACCTTCAATGGAGATCAAGCACACGCGAATTCGAGTGCCTGACTATCAAAAATTTGGTTTACTAGCCAAATGTTATGTTAACTATCGTTTGAATTTACTATAATATTATGTACCTCAACATTTTTGTATTTATACTTACGTTTTGCATCATGGAATTCATGGCTTGGTTTAGCCACAAATATATCATGCATGGATTTTTGTGGAACCTGCATGCCGATCACCACAAGAAAGATCACGACTCTTGGTTTGAACGAAATGATGCGTTCTTTATTTTTTATGCGGTTGTTAGTATTGCCTTCTTCTTGCTATGGCAGAATGGCACCTTAGCGGTTGGATTGGCCATCGGTTTAGGGATTTTCGCATACGGATTAGCCTATTTCACGGTGCATGACATCTTTATACATCAGCGCTTTAAGCTGTTTCGAAATGCTAATAATCGTTATGCAAAAGCCGTTAGAAGAGCGCACAAAATGCATCACAAGCATATCGGAAAGCAAGATGGAGAATGTTTTGGAATGTTAGTTGTTCCATTTAAATATTTTAAAAAATAAAAAAAGCCCGAATCATTCGGGCTTTTTTTATCGGATATACTTTCAAAAAAGGTTACTTGATAAGACCTTTAAGCGGAGCTAATTGTGTGCTATCTAGTTTGGCACTCTTCAGTAAAGAAAGCATGTTCATGATATTATTTGGATTCATATCCTTACCTAATATTCGGACAACCGCAAAGCCCGATTCTTTCTTTTTGGCAAATACTACAAACTCTTTGATGTTGTTTTCATCTCCAACAAAGCTTACCGACGCAGCATCTTTACCGGAACCGATCTTCATCAATTCTTGATAATCTTTTCCTTTGAGCAGTTTTGTCACTTTTTCACTTTCCTCTGCATAAGCCTTTTGATTCTCTTTAGTGCCTTTAAAAGCCAATATATTCATTTTATCAAAGGACTGAAGTGCTTCTTTTTGTGCTGGCGAAAGTTTGGTTTTATCCACATCTATAATACTCGAAGAAACATCTAATGCGATGAAATTTTTATTCTCTGCATGTGCTACGTAGTACTTTTGAAGGGTAGGTTCGTTGTTGCAACTCAAGAGCAACATTGAAGCTAGAATTGCGGCTAAATAGACTAATTTCATGGTTGCTTATTTAGTTCCTTTTATAACTTTGCTTCCTCTAGACGCTTTTTTCAAAACATCGCCACCGGGTAGTTTCATCTTATCGGTCAACACGGACAATTCATCAAGATCAAAATTTCCAGACAATGACATTAACACCGATTCTTCTTTACCGCTTCCTTCAATAAACATTAGTAATTCTTTGATTTGAGAATCCGTAGTTCCAGAGCGTACAAAAATCTTTATGCTCTTCCCTTTTTCGTTAATGCGCATTAACTCTTCAAGGTCGGCTGTTTTGATATACTTATCGGCAACAGCTTTCATTTCGTCTGACTTTTTATCACTATTGGTAACAAATACCTTTAAGTAGTCTAATTTTTTGATAAGGTTTACGTACTGTTGGGTCTCTTTGTCTTCCACTTTCATTTTGCTAATTAGTGAAAACATTTTTTTATTGACTATAACCGCTGTTACATCGTCTTGTCCGTCAAATTTATCGAAGACCGACTGCGCAAACATGGTATTAGCTGCCAATACTACTACTAAACTTAAGATTAACTTTCTCATGATTTCTTGATTTTTTTTATTTAAAAATTCTGTTTTTTGATTGTTCATACACTGCTAAGTAGCTCATGCTCCCAATGCCTTTGTTGACGTGTTCTGATATCATCGCTAGGGCTTTTTGGGTTTCTTTTAAGGCTACTTCGGGGTCATTATAAGTACCTAAATCTGCAGCATCAGGTTGCTTATTTTGATTAAAAGTAAACAGGCTTACTCCTAGTAAAACGATTACAGTCGCAGCTATGGATAGCCCATACATTCCTGCTCCTTTTTTGTTTTTTAACGGAACGGATGCGATATACTGTTCTTGTTTTGCATGCACAGCGTAACCAAATAGCGACTTGTATTGTTCCAAATGTGGCGCCACATCTGAAGAAGAAAAGTAGGCCTTTAATTCTTTTTCTTCCGCTATCGAGGTTTCTGCTTCGAAGTATTTTGTTACTAATTTTTCTATATTATCCAATGCCATAATGGTGTGTTTTTGTCATTGCTTCTCTTATTGTTTTTCTTGCTCGCGAAAGGGCCGTTCTGATGGCCGATTCGTTCATATCTAGTATCTTACTGATTTCCTCAAACTCCATTTCTTCGATGTCGCGGAGTTGTACGATCAGTTTTTGTTGGTGGGGTAAGTCATTCATTATTTTCTCTACCCAATTCCATGTGTCTTTATCTTCTACTTGCTGTTGTAACCCCGCTTCTCTATCGGTGAAGTTGTTGTGTACAATTTTTAGATTAGATGCCCTTTTGGACTTTAACTGATCTAAGCAATAATTCTTAGTCATGGTCATGGCTAGGGCTTCCACACTATTGTAAGCTTCTAACGTTTCGTTTTTATTCCATAATTTCACTAAAACCTCTTGCGTTGCATCTTCTGCTTCTTCGGTGCTTACGAGTAATCGTTTTGCCATTCGGAAGAGTTTATCCTTAAACGGATTAACAAGCTGCATGAATTCTTTTTGGTTCATTAAACTAACGCTTGATTAGAGGTTATATTGCAAAGACGAGCCCTATTTCAATTTGTTACAAACAAATTAAAATATTCTATTTCTTTTGGGATAAACTTACTAAATTTACGAGAGTAAAAATCAATATAGTGCTATGAAGAACCTATTAAAATCCATTTTACTTCTGTGTTTGTTTACCATCCCTTATGGCTGTTCCGACATGGATGATCAACCTGTCCCTAGTGCCTTGGCCGTCAATGATTTTATTTGGAAAGGGATGAACTTATATTATTTGTGGCAAGAGGAAGTACCTGATTTGGCCGACAATCGTTTTGCCAACCAAGGTGAACTGAATACCTTCTTGACGAATTACAGCAATCCTGTAGATTTGTTTAACCATCTTCGAATCGATACGGCCACCGATCGTTTTAGTGTGATTTTCAGCGACTATAGCGTACTCGAGGGTGTATTATCGGGCACTACGATGAATAACGGCATGGATTATGCTCTTCGCTATACTGACAATACCAATACGGCAGTTTTTGGATGGGTACGGTATGTACTGCCTAATTCGGATGCGGCGGCTAAGGGTATTAAGCGAGGGGATGTATTCTATGCCATTGATGGAGTTCCCTTAACAGGATCTAATTACCGAACGCTGACGGCTTCCACTAGCTATACCATAAACCTAGCGGATTACGCTAATGGGAACATTACGCCTAACGGGCAATCGATTGCTTTGACGAAAACTAATTTATCAGAAAATCCTATATTGATCAATACGGTACTTCACCAAGGAACGCACAAAATAGGGTATTTGATGTATAACGGATTTTATGCTAGTTATGACAGTCAATTGAATGCGGCTTTTGGCGAATTGGCCTCGCAGAATATAACAGATTTGGTTTTAGACTTGCGTTACAATTCGGGTGGTTCTATTAATTCGGCTACTAAATTGGCCAGTATGATTACGGGGCAATTTACGGGAGACTTATTTGCTAAGCAACAGTGGAATGCGAAGGCACAAGCTTTTTACGAATCAAGCAATCCTGGTGCGTTAGAAAACCATTTTGTCGGCGGATTGAATAGTTTGAATCTCAACAAGGTTTATATCTTGACTACTAACGGAACAGCTTCAGCTAGTGAATTGGTTATCAATTGTTTGAAGCCCTACATCAACGTTGTTCAAATTGGCGATGTAACCTTGGGTAAAAATGTTGGTTCCATAACGCTGTATGATTCTCCAACGTTTGTTAGCAAAAGTGACATTAACCCTTCTCACAAATATGCCATGCAGCCTATTGTTTTGAAAATAGTGAATAAAGACAATTTTGGGGATTATACTACGGGTATTGTTCCAACGACACCCCTGCCAGAGCAATTAAACAGCTTGGGGGTATTAGGGCAGCCAGACGAGCTGTTATTAAGTGCCGCTATTACTCAAATAACGGCTAATGGTAAAACAGTACCACAACCTTCTGGTCCGGTAGCACGTGATATTGTAGATTCAAAAACCATCAATCCATTGAGGACTGAGATGTATTTGGATCCTAAATAGCACTGCTCCAACCAAGAATAAGTCAACTAACGTGAAAGGAAAGCTAAAAATAGAGGTGGGCTAAGGTCTATATAAAGTCTGAGTAAGCTTTCAGTAAAGTCTGAGTAAACTCTGTAGCTTTTAAAAAACGGTAAAACATTGAGAATTTACTTCGTAAAATAGCTAATAGAACTTCTAAATGTAAAAAGAGGCGTACTTACAAGTACGCCTCTTTTTATTTCGTTATTATAAAATAATGGTCAGTCCCATTTTAAAGTTTCTACCTCTGGTGGCGTAGCCAATATTTTCTACAAAGTAAGTGTTAAAGATGTTGGTAACGGCCCCGAAAACGGTCATTCTGTTTTTTATTAGTTCGTATTTAGCTGTAGCATTGAACAATTGATATGCGCCAAGTTTCACTTGTTCCGTCAAGTAGGTATTTCCGTCAAAGAAGGCGTCGTTTCGGGCATCAAAGTATTGGTAGCTTAGGTCTACGAACGTACGAGGCGTTGCTTGATAATTTAAAGTAGCATTCGCTTTGTGCTTGGGTATTAAACGATCTAGCGCTTTATCAACTTGGGTATAGGTATAATTCCCTTTGAGTTGGATCGCCGATGTAACCGCAAAAGTCACTTCGGTTTCTATGCCTTTAGCTTTGTTTTTACCGTCTAGATTTATATAGTAGGATTCAAAGGTCGTGTCGTCATAGAAGAATCCGAAGGAGTTGGTTTCATCACGGTAGAAGCCTACGGCGTTTACTTTTAGTTTGTTGTTCCAGAATTCAGTTTCAAATCCGGCTTCAATCGTACTACTTTCTTCTGGCGTTAAACTAGTGTTGCCGTATTCAGAATACAATTGGTACAAACTAGGTGTGATGTAGGCAGTACTGTAGGAGGCTAACACTTTTAGCGGGAAACTGGTTTTGAAATTATAAGAGGGGTTAATGTTATACACCCAATGGCTTCCATATTCGCTATGCAGATTTAAGCGTCCACCAGCATTGATGTTTAGTCCAAATTTAGAAGTGTATACCATGGTTGTGTAGGGGTCTACCATATTGAATTTGGTTCCCTCTCGTTCTACAACACTATAAGGTGTTGTGGTAGCCATGTCATGGAATTGGAATTCGGTTCCCGTTACCACAAAGAATTGGTCTCCAAACTTGTATTTATTGAATGCATCTACGATTACACTGCGCGAATTGTATAGCGAATATTCTGTTGCGGCAGCGTACGTATGGTATTCATTGTAATCCCGCGTTACTTTTACAAAGCTGGTATTGATGTTTAATTCGCCGTTTTTATAATTGAATTTTGGGGTACAGCCTAGACGGAACTGTTTGGAGGACGTTGTATTAATCGGGGTATCATAATTGCCCGTATTATCAAAAGCAAAGTCATAATTATTTTTGATTTGGTCGTAGGTTCCAAAGAAGTCTACGGTGAATTTATGGGATACTTTGAAGCCCAATTTGGCTATAAGGTTTTGTCTTGAGAAGCTATCCGATTCATAGGGTACTGAACCCGATGGCGCGGCAATTTGTGACATTCCTTTGGTTTCCGTACTGTTAAATCCGGCAAAGTAATTGATTTTATGAAAGTTGCCATTGACGGACAACCCTTGATTAAAATCTTGTCCGTTGTACTTGTGGTTATCGGAGGTGTTATTGGAACCTATGGACATATAGGCTTTACCTTGCGGGGCGTTTTTAGCACCTTTTTTAAGCGTGATGCTAATGATTCCCGTTGCGGCTCCAGTTCCATAAAGGGTACTCGCCGCGCCCTTCATCACTTCGATTTTTTCGATTTGTTCAACGGGAAGCAAACGCAAGTCGTATTCAAGGCTGATTCCGGAGGCATCGGTTACGGGGATACCGTCTATTAGGATTAATACTTGTCGGTTTTTCCCTCCTCTAATGTAATAGCCTAGGTTTTTACCGTTGGCCGATTGGTTACCGTTGATCTCTACTCCTGCAATTTGCGATAAGACAGTGGCTAGGTTTTGGCCTGATTTTTTTTCTAGTTCTTTGGCGGTGATTAGTGAAATCACTTTACCTGATTTTTCTTGGCGCAGGGCGAATTTTGTATCCGACACTACTACTTCGTCTAAAGTGGTTACTTTGACGGAATCTTTTACTTGCGCATTGGCACAAGTCGATAGCAAGGCTAAGCATGCCAATGCTCTAACTGTTTTTTTCATTTTTTAATTCAACACTAATTTTGATAATCTAGGGAGAAAAGTATAGAATTTACCCATACCCAAACCTTTTTTCCCGAAAGTTTGTTACTCGATGAAAAAAGGCAGGTCTCCTGGCTTGCGTCTTGTTGTTGACCTTCCCATCCCTACGCGTCGGGACAGTGGTATTGTAGATAACAACAAGCTTGATAGCTTACAGTTGCGGGAACAGCTTTGGATTTTAACCAAATTCCCTTTTAATGCGATGCGGAAAAACAGCAATCGCAACCCTATTTCGGGTGCAAAGGTACAGTATATATTAAAAACAAAACAATACTTTTGCAAAAACTAATTGATGAACTCCTTAAAAAAATACTTACTCTTTCTTGCCGTTTTATTTCACGTTCTAGGATGTAAAAAGCAGACGAACATTGATCTCACTAGTGTAGCCAAAAACGAAGTACGCTATGCTAAAGGATTTTCTATACAGCGTTATTTTGGATATAGCATCGTTACGGTTAAAAATCCGTGGCCCAAGGCTACGAAGACTTATACTTACATTCTTAAAGAAAAAAACGGAGTGGTGCCTGCTAGTTTACAACATTATCAAACGATTACTATTCCAATTAAAACGATTGTAGTTACCTCAACGACGCATATTCCTTCTTTGGAACTGTTGCATGAGGAGCAAACACTTGTAGGCTTCCCACATACGGATTACATCTCTTCTGAAAAAACTAGGGCCTTAATTGAGGCGGGAAAGGTAAAAGAGCTGGGGAACAATCAAGATTTGAATACGGAAGTTTTGCTTGATTTACAGCCGGATGTCATTGTGGGATATGGGATTGACAATAGTAATCCGACCTTAGATAATTTACAAAAAAGTGGGTTGGCAGTCGTATTAAATGGCGATTGGAATGAAGAAACCCCACTGGGTAAGGCCGAATGGATTAAGTTTTTTGGTGCCTTTTATGACAAGCAAAAAGAAGCCGAAGCGCTATTTACGACCCTAGAAAAAGATTATTTACGAACGCTTGAAATTGCTAAAAGAGCAACGACCTCCCCTACCATTTTAGCAGGAGATATGTATGAAGACCATTGGTATTTACCGAAAGGGGAAAGTTGGGGTAGTATTTTACTAAAAGAGGCTCATGGAGCTTATTTATGGGAAGATACTAAAGGAACGGGCAGTCTTTCCTTATCATTTGAAACGGTATTCGAAAAAGCTAAGGATGCCGATTTTTGGATTACTTCGGGTCAGTTTTCGAGCTTACAAGAACTGATTGCGTCCAATCCGCACTATGCGCAATTTAAGGCCTTTAAGAACAAAAAGGTCTATTCGTTTAGCAGTAAAAGAGGAAAAACAGGTGGTATCCTTTATTATGAATTGGCTCCAAACCGTCCCGACATGGTTTTGAAGGATATCGTAAAATTGTTGCATCCCGAATTATTACCGGGATACAAGCCTTTCTTTTTTGCTCCTTTGAAATAGCGGTAACTACACGATTATTTTTATAGCTTTGCCTGAATGCGAGTTGGACCTCGCCAACAGCTTTAATGAAACCCTTGTTTTAGATGGTCAAAAACCGAACTACCGTATTTTTTAGCTTATTGACCTTAGCCTTGCTAGCGGCTTTGCTACTGAATATCTCATTTGGGCAGGTGGCCATTCCCTATAAAGAAGTGTTTAAAAGTTTGCTAGGTGGACACGCCGACAAAGCTACTTGGGATTATATCATCGTAAATTTTAGGCTTCCTAAAGCAATAACGGCAGTATTAATTGGGATCGGACTATCCATCAGTGGATTATTGATGCAGACACTCTTTCGCAATCCGTTAGCGGGACCTTATGTTTTAGGGTTGAGTTCGGGATCGAGTTTAGGGGTTGCCTTTGTGCTGATGGGAGCCGGGATCATGCCTTCGTTTTTAGCTTCCTTTTTAGTATCCTCTTATGGTGTTATTTTGGCTTCCTGTATGGGGAGCTTATTGGTGTTGCTGCTGATATTAGTGGTGTCCCAGCGGCTAAGAGACACCATGACCATCTTGATCGTAGGATTGATGTTTAGCAGTTTCACTAGTGCCTTGGTTACGGTATTTACCTATTTCAGTTCGGCTGAACAGCTGCAGAAATATACATTTTGGTCCATGGGCAGTATTGGGAATTTGCCTTGGAGCCATATTGGAATCTTGGCGGTATGCATCCTCGTCGGGTTGGTTGTCAGTTTGATGGTATTAAAACCCTTAGATGCCTTGCTTTTGGGAGAGCATTATGCGAAGAGCATGGGTTTGAATTTAAAAAAGACCCGTTACCTCATCATCTTTGCTACTAGCATATTAGCGGGAAGCATCACGGCTTTTGCGGGGCCGATTGCTTTTATTGGTTTGGCTGTACCCCATTTGGCTAAGTTAGTATTTCAAACTAGTAATCATAAAATACTATTTTTTGCCACGGTATTGTTAGGTGCTATTATCATGTTGTTGTGTGATGTAGTGTCCCAAATGCCTGGGATGGATTTTACCTTACCTATCAATGCTATTACTTCTATTGTAGGAGCTCCGGTGGTGATATGGCTAATTGTTCAAAAGAAAAGTATACGGTAATGGAACAAAAGCAAACGATACTATCCACCCATAAGTTAAGCATTGGATACGCTACAAAACGAGGGGTACATACTGTTGCCTCTAACCTTAACTTGTCATTAGATTCGAGCCGACTGATTTCATTAGTGGGTGCTAACGGTATTGGAAAATCGACGCTTTTGCGCACGCTTACGGGTATTCAAAAACCACTGGAAGGAACGGTTCATTTAGGAAACAAAATGGTTTCTCAATACGAAGCTTTGGAACTGGCTCAAAATTTAAGTTTGGTACTAACCGAAAAGCTTCCTCCCAGCAACTTGACGGTTTTTGAATTGATTGCCTTAGGGCGCCAACCTTATACAAATTGGCTTGGCACCTTAACGGAAGAAGATTCTCTTAAGATTAATGAGGCGATTGCTTTGACACAAATAGGCCATTTGGTGGACCAGAAGCATTATGAGATCAGTGATGGACAGTTGCAGATTGTGTTAATTGCTAGGGCCCTAGCCCAGGATACTCCGCTGATTATCTTGGATGAACCTACGACCCACTTGGATTTATTCCATAAAGTATCCGTCTTTAAGCTCTTGAAAAAGCTTTCGCAAGAAACGAGAAAATGCATTTTGTTTTCTACTCACGATATTGAATTGGCTATCCAGTTGAGTGATGAAATGATTGTAATGACGGAAGAACAGGTCGTACTAGACCAGCCTTGTAATTTGATTAGTCAAGGCGTATTTGACACCCTTTTCAACGACGCTTCCATAACCTTTGACGGGACTAAGGGCACCTTCATCATCAAATAAAATTACTTCAAACTAAGCTGTCTTTTGGCTTCCCCCACAACGAAGGCGACGGAATTAGCTATATTGTAACTGCGAATTAGTGGCGACATAGGAATGGTCAAATGATTTTCGAATTGGGCCAAGACTTCAGGACTAAGTCCGACACTTTCTTTTCCGAACACTAGCCAATCATTGTCTTGAAACTCGGCTGCATAAATCGACTTGGTGGCATGAGAGCTCATTAGAAATACGCGGGATTTATCGGGGAGTTGGTTGATCCATTGCGTTACATTGTCGTATTGATGCCAGTCCAGATGCACCCAGTAATCGAGGCCAGAGCGTTTTAGGTTCTTATCGGTGATTTCGAATCCGAAGGGATGCACGAGGTGCAAGCGGCATTGGGTTCCTACGCATAGGCGCCCAATATTTCCAGTATTGTTGGGGATTTCGGGTTCTACTAAAACGATGTTGAGCATAGGGATGGGATTTTAATTGAAAAAAGAGGCAACTTCTAGTACGTCGCCAGCCTTTAGGTTTTGCAAATGTATAGCACCCACTCGGATTCTGATTAATCTAAGGGTAGGAAAACCAACTGCCGCAGTCATCTTGCGCACTTGCCGAAACTTTCCTTCAGTGAGCGTAAGGGATACCCAGCTCGTGGGTCCGTGGCGATCGTCGCGTATTCTTCGCCCCTCTCCGATGTTGGACGGAAGCTGATCTACTCGAAACGCTTCGCATTTTTTGGTCGTATACCGAATGCCTTTGAAACCAATTTCTACGCCCGCTTTTAGTTGTTCGATTGCTGCAGGCGTTACGATTCCGTCCACTTGGGCATAGTATTCCTTTTCAATGGTTTTACTTCGTACGATTTCGCTCATCATGCCATCGGTAGTGAGTAATAATAAGCCCTCGGAGTCTTCGTCTAAGCGGCCAATTGCCATAGTTCCTTCAGGAAAAGCATGAAGTTCGCCTAATAATTTTTTATGCCTCTTTTTCTCATAGATGAATTGGCTTAAATAGCCGTGAGGTTTATGAATGAGAAAATGGTGGTGGTTTTTCATTGGGTACAAAAATAGGAAAGACCACTCAAATTGAATGGCCTTTCTTTTATATTTTGCCGTCGCTTATTGACGGCTCTGTACGTAATCCGATAATTCATCAACACTGGTGCTGAATGAAAATACATCGTTTAGTTTAAAATAATTTTTAGGATCGGTACAATGGTCGTACGCGTATTTAGCAAAATCTAATTTATTTTCTTCAAAGCTAAAGGTATTCACGATTTGAATGATTTGATCAACATTTAAGCAGTTTACATTGGTTACTTGCTTCGCTGTTTTAACCTGAGTCTCTGCAAAACTTTGATTTTTGATGGTCGATAGGGCTTGGCTAAAATTAGCGCCGGACATGCAATATTTACCGCCACATCCTCTAGTTGGTTCCTCCTCGTGGTGGTGGTTTCCGTCTTCCACATGCGTGGTGGTTGTGGTTGTATGCGAAACGGCTCCGCCACCCATATTGTCGTTAATACTAACCCCCATACTTACGCCACCAACGTTTACGCCCACATTTACGCCATTCGTTTGCGTGGTAGTAGTCGTTGTAGTTTGCGTAACGGCACCTCTTACTGGCGGTGGTGCTGGTTGTCCATAATGAATCACATGCACATTGGAAGCCGGGATGAAATTAGGCTGCACTGGGATAGATGAGAAATAGTTCAGCTTCATTTTTGTTTTATTGTTTTTGTCTCTTCTAATTTTGTAGGTAACATCAGAGAAGACCCCATCGACATCCGTAATCATTAAATTGTTTTTAGAAACATCTTGTAACGATTGATCAGCAAATTTGATTTTGGCATTATAATACGGTTGGTTTAAATCTTCTACTCGCAGATTCGTTTGCGGCGTATCATTGATTACTTCGCCGTTCAAAATCAAAGTGAATTTATCGCCGTCTTCTGAGAAGATGGTTAAATGGCCTACGGGACCGTTTTGCCCAAAGGAAAAGGCCGTGATACTTAAAAGAAGTACAAGAAAGAAATTTTTCTTCATAATTTAAAATATTTGTGGTTCATGCAATTGTTTATTTCAAAATCGGTGCCAAATTAAAAAAACATTTTGAAAACTACCTTATTCTTTTAGACAAAACTGTTTATATTTATACGCTTCATTAATAAAAATCCTATGAACGATAACGTATTGATTATTATTACTTTTATTCTTGCCTTGGCCATTGGGCTTTACTTGGGCAAATCACTTTTTGCGGCAACTTCCAAATCGGATAAAGCCTCATTGGAAGAGAAGATAAACGGATTATGGCAACAAATTGAACAGCTCAAGAGTCAGTTGAGTCAAACAGCACAAGAAAGGGAAACCATACGAACCGAAAAAGAAGCTTTGGCAATCCAATTGTCTAAAAAGGAAACCGATTTTGAGAATCTATGGGAACGTAACAAGGAACAAAAGGACGAGGTAGAAAAACTACAGGATAAGTTTACCAAGGAGTTTGAGAACTTGGCCAACAAAATCTTGGAAGAAAAAACGAATAAGTTTACGGAGCAGAACAAAGAGAACTTGAAAACGATTTTGACCCCGTTGCAGGATAAGATTCAGTTGTTTGAGAAAAAGGTGGAAGACACCCACAAAGAAAGCATTGATTATCATGCAGCATTGCGCCAGCAAATCTTAGGCTTAAAAGAAATGAACGAGCAGATGAGTAAGGAGACTTTGAATTTGACTAAAGCCTTGAAGGGCGATAGTAAGATGCAGGGGAATTGGGGGGAATTGATCTTGGAGCGTGTCCTAGAAAAATCAGGCTTAGAGAAAGGGAGAGAATATGAAGTGCAGCAGAGTTTTGTTACCGAAGAAGGCAACAGAGTATTTCCCGACGTGGTGATTAATTTGCCCGATGGCAAGAAAATGATTGTGGATTCGAAAGTTACGTTAACCGCATATGAGCGGTATATAAATGAAGAATCAGAAGAGACAAAAGTACAGCATTTGAAAGAACATGTGATGGCATTAAAGCGACATGTGGACCAATTGAGTGAGAAGAATTACCAAGACCTCTACCAAATGGAGAGTCCGGATTTTGTCCTCTTATTTATTCCGATTGAGTCAGCTTTTGCTTTAGCGCTGAACGAAGATACGACCTTGTACAACAAGGCCTTTGAGAAGAACATTGTGATTGTTACCCCATCGACTTTGTTAGCCACACTGCGCACCATTGACAGCATGTGGACGAATCAAAAGCAGCAAGAGAATGCTTTAGAGATTGCAAGACAAGCGGGAGCCTTGTATGATAAATTCCATGGTCTATTGAGTGATTTGATTACGATTGGGAAAAAGATCGACGATTCTAAAGCGGGCTATACCGATGCTATGAATAAATTATTTGATGGTAAAGGAAACCTGATTACTAGTGTGGAGAAATTGAAAAAAATGGGGGCAAAAGCTAAAAAAGCATTGCCTGAAAACATATTAACTCGAGCAGAAAAAGATGAGTAGTGAATTTAAAACCGTAACTTCTTCTAAGATTACAATATCAGAATTAATGCTGCCTTCGCACACCAATTTTAGTGGTAAGATCCATGGCGGTTACATATTGTCCTTGTTGGACCAAATTGCCTTTGCTTGTGCTTCTAAATTCTCGGGACATTATTGTGTTACAGCCTCGGTAGACACGGTTGATTTTCTAAACCCTATAGAAGTAGGCGAATTGGTTACCATGAAAGCTAGTGTGAATTACGTTGGGAAGAGTTCGATGATCGTGGGGATTCGCGTCGAATCAGAGAACATACAAACGGGTGTGATAAAACATTGCAATTCAAGTTATTTCACAATGGTAGCAAAAGATGCCGCTGGCCATAGTGTACCGGTACCTGGATTGCAATTGAACCATGACGATGAAATACGACGTTTTTGTAATTGCATTAAGCAAATTAGTTTAAAAAAAGAACGTGATGAGCACGAGGAACTCTTTGACTACAAATCGGATTTTGCGCTAGAACTCTTGAAATCCTACCGCGTACAAGTGAACACTTCGCTTTAATACTACTAGGCTTATACAAGGGCTTCACGCAGGGCCTTTTTTCGGAGACAAATCATCATCAATTACCTTGTTTATTGGCAAAAAAAATTCATTATTCGTATTATTTATAAACAAAGTTTATTGTTAACGCTATAATTTGCACCAGTTTATATTTTTTTTACTATTTTTGGGTTCTATTTGCCCATTTATGAAAAAATATTACTTTATCCTAGCCTTTTCGGTAGTGTTTTTAGGTCTGATTTTAGCTTGTTCAGACACTGATGACGATTATATTCCAGTGGATAATTTGCCGGTTGCAACTGATGATACCGTAAGCAGCACCTTAACTTCTCCAGTGGTAATTGATGTCCTAGTCAATGATACTACTGGCGATGCAGTTATAGCTACTACGGTCAGCATTACGGGAGGAACAGATACCGATGCAAATGGGACTTTGGACCAATTGAATATACCAAACGAAGGAACTTGGACTGTTAATGCTGTAACAGGAGCAATCACGTTTACGCCAACGGCAACGTTTACTGGGAATCCCACCCAAATCACCTACACCGTTGAAGATGCAGAAGGCAATCCTTCAAACGTTGCAGCGGTTACTATTAACGCGACTCCAATCGCAAACGTTGATTTAACACAAGTACCGTTTCCCAAGTTATCGGATTATAATTTTTTCATCGGTGACCTGAAGAATCAGATTCCGTCCATGAACGTATTGCCTTATGCACCGGCCTCTACACTCTTCACAGATTACGCACACAAAAAGCGATTTGTATGGCTGCCACCAGGAACAAAAGGAACGTACGTAGCAGACGACAAAATATTTGATTTGCCTGTGGGAGCAGCCTTAATCAAAACCTTTTATTATGATAATGTACAGCCGTTAAACGATACCCGTATCATTGAAACTCGCATCATGATTCGTAAAGCATCAGGATGGATTTTTGCAGATTATGTTTGGAATGCCGATCAAACCGAAGCCTTTTATGATTTAGCAGGTAGCTTTACCAATGTTTCATGGAAAGATGAAAACAATGTGATCAAAAGCGCCAATTATAGAATTCCAACCGAAGTACAGTGCATCATTTGCCATAAGAGCAAAGCCATGGTGAACAACCAAGAAGTCGATACTTTTATTCCGATAGGCATTAAACCTCAGAACCTTAACTTTGACTATAACTACGGTACTGAAACAAAAAATCAGTTAACGAAATGGATTGAAAAAGGCTACTTAGAGAATTTCAATTTGCCAACAGCTGCAAACAGCACCATCAATTACAGTGACAATTCGCAACCACTTGACCTAAGAGTACGTTCGTATCTTGACATTAATTGTTCGCATTGTCACGGTGCAGACAGGCATTGTGATTACAGACCGATGCGTTTTGCTTTTACCGAAACTGGATTGCCAAACGGGCAAGGATTAACCAATATGGGGGTATGTGTTGATACCCAAGACATGCAAGACTTCCCTGCGGCGCTTAGTAAAATCGTGAAACCTGGTAATGTCAACCGTTCGATGATGTACTACAGAGTCAACACGGATAATGAAGCATACCGCATGCCGCTGCATGGAAGAACCATTATCCATGAAGAAGGCGTACAGCTTATAAAAGATTGGATTAATTCCCTACAAGCTTGTCCGTAATTATTTGAAAACAAAAACTATAACTCTATAAATTACTAACTAATGAAAAAAATTACTTTATTAATTGTATTGCTTACTTTGGGGCAATTCTCCAGAGCTCAGGATACCTGTGATAGCGCATCCCCTCTTACTACTGCCGGTTTGTATGTAGTAGACGCGGTAAATGGATCTGAATTTCCAACCGTAATCTGTGCTGACAATGGGAACATTGCTCCTACCGCTGGCGAATGGTATGCTTATACCCCAACTGCGGCACACACCGTTACCATAACCACTGACATTGCACAAAACAACCCTAGAGTTGATACGCGTTTTCACGTTTACAATGGCACTTGTGGCAATTTTACTTGTTTAGCAGGTGATGATGATGCAGGATCGAATTATTCATCAATTGCGACTTTCAATGTTGTTGCCAACACGACTTATTATATCGTTTTTGATAACCGTTGGACTGCAGGCGGCTTTACGTTTCAATTAATTGAAAGTACTGTTGTGGTTCCCCCTGTGATTCCTATTACGTATATCGCACAAAATATTAGTACCGTAAACAGCAACTATAACATCTGTGCAGTAGACATGAATGGCGACCATTTAGACGATCTAGTAGGTATTAGCGCTAACAATTTAAGAGTACATTACCAAGGTGCAGGAGGTACTTTTACCGTTACTGACTTCCCTATTACTGGCTCAAGCATGCTACCAAACTGGAGTATGGCTGCGGGAGATTGCAACCGTGACGGGTATAATGATTTAATCTTAGGTAGCGGAAGTGGTCTTTCGGTATGGAGATCTAACGACACGGGAACAGCCTACAGTAATTATACACCTGGCGAGTACATCTTCTGTCAGAGAACGAATTTTGCAGATCTTAACAACGATGGTAATTTGGATGTATTTTCTTGTCACGATATAGCTCCTAACTGTTATTATTTAAATGACGGTAATGATGGCCTTACTTTCTATCAATCAAACACAACGCCAGGCGCTATGAATTTAGGAGCGATAGGTGGAAACTATTCTACTTTGTTTACCGACTTTGATAATGACGGCGATACGGATGTATTTATTTCGAAATGTTCTGGGCCTCCATGTGAATTACACAGAAACGATGGCAATGGTGTTTATACAGACATCTCGGCTATTGCTCAAATTAATGTTACCCCTATCCAAACCTGGTCTTCTGCGATTGCTGATTTTGATAATGATGGAGACATGGATGTGATCATCACAGCTAGTGCGGGTACACACAAGTATTTCAGAAACAACTTAGATACTACAAATAACGTGGAAGAGGCGTTTACCAACATTACTGCTGGTTCTGGTTTTGACACCAATACTTCTACTAACATTGACAACGTTGCTTATGATTTTGACAATGATGGTTTTGTAGATGTATTAGGAGGAGGTTCTAAAATTATGTTTAATCAAGGAAACAGTACGTTTGCACAAGTTGCTTATAGCGGAATGTCTATGGGTGCTGTTGCCGACATGAACAATGATGGATTCTTAGACATCGTTAACGGAAGTACTATTCGTTATGCCGTGCCTAATACTAACAATTGGTTGAAATTAGCTTTACAAGGGATCCAAAGTAACAGCAATGGTATCGGAGCACGTATCGAAATTTATGGTGCTTGGGGTAAACAAATCAGAGACGTAAGAAGTGGTGAAGGATTTAAATACATGGGGTCTTTAAACGCTAATTTTGGAATTGGACAAGCTACCACTATTGATCAAGTAGTAATCAAATGGCCATCGGGAACCGTGGATACGTTTAACAATGTTACGCCAAACCAAATGTTAAATGTAGTGGAAGGATCAACATTGGGTGTAAATTCGTTTACTACTAATGCCTTTACGTTATATCCAAATCCAGTGAAGAACCTAATCAACATTTCAATGGCTAATACGAGCATTGCTTTGAAATCGGCTGAAATTTTTGACCTTAATGGCCGCCGAGTAATGGAATCTTCTATCGCTAATCATACCCTTAACGTAGAGAAATTAGCGGTTGGCACGTACATCTTAGTAGTAAGAGATACAAACAACAAAGATTATACACAGAAATTTATAAAAGAATAACCTTCTTTTCCAGATAAAAAAAGCCTCGATTATATCGAGGCTTTTTTTATAACGTTACTTTTTCAAAATCATTTAACTTATCGATATGCAGTAACGTCCTATTATCGTCGTTGCTGCGGGAGAACATAGGTGTAAATTTGGCTCCATACACAATTTCAGAAAACGTATAAGATGTTCTTTTAGCAACCGAAGTACTGAACATATCGTCAAATACTTTTACATAGACAATCACTTCACCGTCGATTGTTTCAAAATCCTCTTTCGTAAAATTGAACAACGGACTGTTTTCGGCAATCGGATGCACTAAAGTCCAGCTTAGGGTTAGAGCATTTACTTTTGTAAATTCTAAATCTAGGGTATAGAACTTATTTACGGGCTTCCCGTCCTCTTCTAGAATCATCCCAAGGGTTATTTTAGCCTCTGCATCAGATAAATTAGTGTTTTTAAACGGACTGATGCGCAACATTAAGGCCTTACCATTCCCGTAGGGAGCAATTATTGCATTCTCAGAAAATCGAACAAAAGCCGTAGGTTTACTAAACCTACCATAAAACAATCCGGTGGCAATCGCAAAACTTAACAACCCAAAGAGCGCTTCTATTGCGGCTACAAAACTTGTTAAAAAACCACTCGGACTCACATGTCCGTATCCAACAGTTGTAAACGTTTGAACGCTAAAAAAGAAGGCTTGACCAAACATTCCTGCGGCAGAGCTCGCTACTACCCCCTTTAAATGTTCTACACCGACACCAAAATAAATACTAGCAAACAAAAAATTGACTAAGAAATAAAAGATTACAATAATAACCATGAATTTCCATCTTGGAATATTAAGCATGGTGTGGTACCAGCTGATACTATCCAGCAGACCAATCCCGGTTCGTTTCACATTAGCATTACCACTTTTGGTAATAAAACGTCCCCCATAACTGGAAGCATTAGTGCCGAACCCCGTATTGGCATCCGATTTTGCTCTACTATTTATGTTCTTTAGAATGCGCATCGTGTTGTATGTTTTAAATAGGTTTTTCGATTACATAATCCTCCATTAAATATCCGTTTCCAATCGGAATGTCTTCTTCTTTTACGATAGTAAAACCTAAACGCTGGTAAAAGTTTAACGCACTATTATTTCGGTTAACATTCAGCGAGACGGTATTTTGTTGTGCATTTTTAGCTTCGCTGCTAACGTAATCAATTAACTGCTTGCCTATGCCCTTTCCTTGGTGGTGGGTGTAAATATAAAGTTTGTGAATTTTGGTGGTACGAGTCCCCTCATAATTAAATTCAAAAGAGGCAAAACCTAATGGCTCTTCGTTTTCTTTGGCGATGATAAAATGATGTTGCTTTTCATCGACTTGCTTTTGCAAGGAAGGATTGCTGTACATCATATCCATCATGTACGCTAGTTGGGGGCCACTTAAAATAGCACTATAAGCAACAGGCCAAACTTCTTCAGCGATTGCTCTAATGCTACTAAAATGTTTCTCTGTACACTTTTCAATTTGAATCATGGCTTCCAACTTAATACGAATGTGGGTTTTACTACTTGAAAGTGCGCATTACAATAGCATTCCTATTGGAACGATAGATAGCGCGAAAATTCTTCCTCAAAAGTAGAAATAATTTTATAGATTTACCTATTGAATTTTATTACAAGCTTATGTCCAAAAGTCATTTACGAAAAGATAAAACCTGCCTTAATTGCCGGCATGTGGTTGAAAAGAGGTATTGTCCCAATTGTGGTCAAGAAAATACCGACACCCGCAAAACTTTTCATCATTTATTCATTCATTTCTTTGAAGACCTCACGCATTATGAGAATGCTTTTTGGAAAACGATTAAAAATTTATTTTTAAAACCTTCTTCCTTAACCCAAGAATACCTTTCGGGAAAACGGCTTTCTTATTTGGCACCGGTACGCTTGTACATCTTCATTAGTTTTGTTACCTTTTTTTTACTAGCACTCCTTCCTAATGCCGAAGATGTATATATCAAATCAAACGAACCCATTACCATTCAAGTAATGGGGAAAGATGGCAAATTAAAGGACAGTATCATTCATCCAAAAAACCTAAAAGTAGCAGATTTAATAAAAGTACAAGAAGAAGCCCTTAAGAACAATCAAGTCACCAACGAAAAATTGAATGAGAGTTTTGTTAATTTTGGTTATAACAATCTAAAAGAGTTAGATTCTTGTCAAAAATACGGTCCTGCTGATGAACGATTGGACGATTGGGAGTATAACATTGTCAAAAAAACATTATTAGTTAAAGCCAAATATTCCAAACAAGAGTTAATGGAGAAGTTCTTTGAACAAGCTCGGCATAATTTCCCTAAAACCTTATTTATTTACATGCCATTGTTTGCCTTTATCCTTTGGTTATTCCATGGAAAGAAACGCTGGTATTACTTTGACCACGGCATTTTCACCTTGCATTATTTTTCATTCTTACTACTTTCTGTGCTTCTCATCGTGTTTTTCAGAAAGGGAATGGATTGCTTTGTGGAGAATACTGTAACCAGTCTAATTACCAAAATCGGAACCTATGCGGGGTATATTTGGATGTTTTATTATTTCTTCCCAGCGCACCATCGTTTTTACGGAGAAACGCGCGTTATCTCATTTTTGAAAAGCATCGCATTATTTATAATCAACAGTTTTTTAATGTTGGTGCTCCTGTTAGTATTTATGCTTTATACTTTTATCAACATTCATTAAAATGAACTATACCTATTCAAAATTAACAGCCGTTGCTTTTATAGCGGCGCTTTTCATCCAATGTGCTCCCGGAAAACACAACGCTGTACCTACGAACGGTGCTGTTGATGTAAACGATTACCTTACAGCAATTACAAGTGAAAGTTTGAAAACCAACTTGACGGTTATTGCCTCTGACGACATGGAAGGCCGGGATACGGGGAGTCCCGGACAAAAAAAGGCAGGACGTTATTTAATTGAACAATATAAAAACGCGGGTATTAGTTATCCAACGGGTGCCAGTGATTATTACCAACACATCCCGGCTGCTTATCTCAATGCCAAATACAATGAAAATTTAAATGATTCAGAGAACATTTGGGCTTTTATCGAAGGCACCGACAAGAAAGACGAAATTGTAGTAATCTCCGCCCATTATGATCACGTAGGAACCAAAAAGGGCGAAGTGTATAATGGTGCTGATGACGATGGATCCGGTACGGTAGCGATCTTAGAAATGGCTAAAGCATTCCAAAAAGCCAAGAATGAAGGGCACGGCCCAAGACGTTCGATTTTAATCTTGCACATGACGGGCGAAGAACATGGATTACACGGTTCGCGCTACTATTCCGAAAACCCCTTGTTCCCTTTGAAGAATACGGTTGCTGACGTGAATATTGACATGATCGGTCGACGGGATGATTTACACCCCGATACGAATGATTATGTGTATGTGATTGGCTCTGACTATTTATCGACCGATTTATTTACTATCTGCGAAAGTGTCAATCAAAAATACATTCACCTGACGCTCGATTATAAGTTTAATGATAAAAAGGATCCGAATCGATTTTACTACCGCTCTGACCATTACAACTTTGGCAAGAACGGGATTCCGGCCGTCTTTCTCTTTAATGGGACCCATGCCGATTACCACAAAGCGACTGATGAAGTAAGCAAAATAGAATTTGATGCCTTAACCAAACGTACAAAGTATGGCTTTGCCATTGCATGGGAAATTGCTAATCGAGCTGATAAATTAGTAGTAGACAAGAAGGATAACTAAGGGTTGTATGGATAACGTTTGCTACTTAAAAGAATCTCCGTTTGTAAAAAAGTTTTTTGGTTTTGTCCTTACCCTTGCCGGATTAGGCATTTTTATCTTTAGTAATTTTGTCTTTGGGGCTATTTTTACCTTTATTGGGCTAAATACGTTAGCTACGGAAGGAGCGGAAATCAATTTTATTGATAAGCAATACCGAACGGTTAAATCGGTTCTTGGCTTTCGTTTTGGAACTTGGAAACCGTGCCCTGCTTTTGAATATGTTTCGGTTTTTAGAACCAAAGAAAATCAGACCATTCGAGTCATTACCGCAGAAGCCACGTTACAAAATGAAGTAATTGTCCTTAATTTATTTTATGATCGCAACAAGCACCTTACCTTTTACAAAACGGATAGTACCGCCAATGCCTTTAAGGTAGTCGACCATTTCAAATTAGTATTTGGAATTGACATTTTAGATGCCACTGGGGAGGAAAGTCATTGGTTATAACAGGAAATAATTTACGCATGAAGCCATTATTTTTTCTCTTTCTCATTTGCAACACCTATTGGTGCTTTGCGCAGTATGATGATGAACCTGGCATCAAGCAGTATGATTACGATTATAATTACAAGGAATTCCCCATCCTAAAGGACAGCCTCAAGCAGCCCGGGATTTATAGAACCTTTGAAGAGTTTCGAAGGAATGCTCCTTCTGAGAAGTTGGTAGGGGTCATTGTGGGGGTTGACAATGAATACCGTACTAGCCTATTCTCCGATCCTTACTTTTTTAAAAGCTATAAAATCGATGTTAGCAAAGAAGTAGCGCGCGACCTAGGAAGTGTTTTTGGTTTTTGTGATGGCCATAAAATGTACATCGTCAATAGCACTGAGCATTTGTAACGCCTCAGTTCTACTTCTTTTTTTGAGGTAAATTATTTGGGTAAGTATTGTATTTATGATTCGATTAACTATGCGACTTGTAGTAGTAATATGCCGGGAATGCCAGGAATGCTTGTGGCCACACCCTACAAAGGGGTAAACATTATAGAGATGACCACAGGCGATAGCAAAGTCTTAACGCGTAGCAGGTTAAAAAAAATAATAGCCGACAATACAGTATTGCTAGAGCAGTTTAAAAAGGAAGAAGACAAAAGCGATCATCTAAAAGCATATTTACTGGACTATTTAAAAGGAGCAGAACAGTAAGGTACAACCACAAAAAAAGCCCCCATTACTGGAGGCTTTATAATTTTGGGTGAAAGACGGGTCTCGAACCCGCGACCTTCGGAACCACAATCCGACGCTCTAACCAACTGAGCTACAATCACCATTTAATTTGCTTCACAAAGCCAAGGCTTCATTTGCGAGTGCAAATATACTCTAAAAGTTATGTTATGCAAAGATTTTTTATGTTTTTTAAATCAAATCTCCTAAGCTATTGACAGCCAAATATCTTTCGGCAGTATAACCTTCTGCATGGTCCACTCCTATTATTCTTCCGTAGTCCATGGAACGAAATAAGACACTGTCTAGGAAATTTTTGGTAGCAATTGGCGTCACGGGTTCGTTAGAGTTTTTAGCGTAAAACTGTGAACTATATGCCATGATAGCTTCCTTCTTAATTTCTATATAATCGGATATATCTACTACAAAATCGGGTTCGATATTATTCCATTGTATATAATGGTAAACTACTTTGGGTCTCCAAGCGGCTTGTGCTTGACCTTCATATACGGTTTCGATTTTTCGCAATCCTGACAAGAAGCATGCATCCGAAACTAGTTTGCTTCCTTTCCCGTGATCAATATGTCGGTCTTGGATGGCATTACACAAAACAATCTCGGGTTGGTATTTTCTGATTATTTCGATGATTTTTAATTGATGTTCTTCGTCGTTTATAAAAAAACCATCGCGCATGTTGAGATTTTCACGCACAGCTATGCCTAAAATCTTGGCCGCTAAAGCAGCTTCGGCATCTCTTATTTCGGCCGAACCTCGAGTTCCTAGTTCGCCACGCGTCAAATCAATAATGCCTACTTTTTTCCCAAGTGCGATCTCTTTGGCAATGGTTCCGCTGCAACCTAATTCGACATCGTCAGGATGGGCACCAAAAGCAAGTATATCTAATTTCATGATTCTCTTTATTTAAGCAGCAAAAATAGCAATAATTTAACGTATAACCTTTTTCATGGTCATGGATTTATTGACCGTTTCGTTATATTCTTCTTTAGGGTTACTGTCCTTCGTAATTCCGCCGCCTACAAAAAGCGTAGCTTTTCCATTCTTGATCTTCATGCATCTCAGGTTCACGAACAAATCCGATTGTTGCGTCTTTAACAAGGCCATATCGATATTGAGTTCTCCCAGAAATCCCGCGTAATATTCGCGATTATACCCCTCATTCTTCAAAATAAACGCTTTCGCGGCTTGCCGTGGCAAACCACATACTGCCGGTGTTGGGTGCAGGGCTTCAATAATGGTCTTCAATGCTTTTTTACTTTTGGTTTTCGCCGCAATATCGGTTTTGATATGGGCTACAATTCCTGCTTTGATGGTATACGGACTAGAAATCGTGAGTTCTTTAACGATGGGAGAAAGCTGATCTACAATGAAATCAGTGACCAACTGTTGTTCAACTTTTTCTTTATCGCCCCAGGCGGAAGTCTTGGAGGTCGTAATCAATTGTGTACCAGCTAAAGCAACGGTACTGATCTCATTGTCCTTTATTTTCAAAAATTGCTCCGGGGTGGCTCCTACCCAGAGTCCGATTTTAGGATGGTAAAAGCAATAGTTAAAAGCCGTAGGATACTGGCTAATCATACTTTTCAAGGTATGCTCTAGGCTAAAATTAGGTACGTCCACTTCTTCCTTTCGGGATATGACTACCTTTGAAAATAGATTTTCATCAATGGCTACAATCCCTTTTTCGACCAGCTCTTCATAAAAGTCGTTGCCTTTTGATGCGATTTCGGAGGCACTGCTATCCGCTAACGCCCCATGCTTAAAATGATTTTGTTCTACGTGGATGTCGGAGTGCTCCAGCGGAATAAGGGGAAATGTATTGGCATCGAAAGCAGCAAAAACAAATCCTTTCTCTTCGAAAGACTCGGCAAAGTATAAGTGATCGTTTTTTTGAAACAATCCCACCATGCGATCCGAATTTGGTTTACAATAGAGAACAAAGGGCAAATTTTGCTCTTGTTGTGTTTTTACTTTTAGGAATAATTCGGTCATCTAGCGGCGGGGTAAAATCATATTGGTTAGCTTACAAAGCGAGATGATTTTATGATTCTCATCGGTAATCTTAATTTCCCATAAATGGAGACTTCTGCCTTGATGGATAATTTTCGCCGTACAATAAACGGTTCCCTCACGCTTGCTTCTGAGGTGGTTTGCTGAAATCTCGATCCCTCTTGCTTCTTGCTTTTCGGGATTGATAAACATTAGGGATGCAGCGCTACCCACACTTTCCGCCAAGGCCACCGTAGCCCCTCCATGCAATATTCCCATGGGTTGATGCACTCTAGCATTTACGGGCATTTTGGCCGATAAAAAATCTTCACCCGCGTCAATGTATTCTATTTCTAAGGTTTCCATTAAAGTGTTCTTACACCAATCATTACAAAGTTGGAGTATTTTTTCTTTATCAAAGGCCATGGCTTTTTTTGGTAAAAATACCACTTATTTACCATTCTTAAAAAGAATTTAAAGACAGTATTTACTGCTAGGTGATACTAAAATTAGTAATTCTCCGTTTAGTATGTGGTATTATATTTTAGAATCCTGGTATTTTCTACTTTTCAAATTAATACTTACATTTACCAAAATTCAAGATTCCCATGCGCAACTACTTCGTACTACTTTTTATAGGATTAGCCATAACCATGAGTTCGTGTCGTCAAGACTTTGTTTTTGAGGATAGTGCAGCTGGCGATTTGGCATTTTCTAAGGACACCGTATATCTAGATACCGTATTTACCAATATTGGTTCTAGTACCTATACCTTAAAAGTTTATAATCGAACTAACAAAGACATTAAAATACCTACGATCCAATTTGGCAAAGGACTAAATTCAAAATACCGCATGACGGTGGATGGTATGACCGGAGACAACAATGATAATCATGTCTTTCATAATGTGGAGTTATTGGCAAAAGATAGTTTATACATCTTTATAGAGGTGACTTCAGATGTGGCTGCGGCTAATCCAACAGACTTCCTTTATACGGATCAAATTCGGCTAGGTACCGAGACGAATTACCAAAAAGTAGAATTGGTTACGCTAATTCAAGATGCTTATTTTTTATATCCAAAGCGCTTTGAAGATGGCACTACGGAAACCTTACCGATCGGCAGTGATGAAATTTATGGTTTTTATTTAGATCCTAGCGACCCCATCAACGGGAATGAATATGAATGGGGTAATGACAAACCCTATGTCGTCTATGGTTATGCTGCAGTTCCTAATGGGAAGACCCTTACCATACAAGCGGGGGCACGAGTACATTTTCATGCCGAATCGGGACTGATCGTGGGCAATGGTGGATCGCTGCATGTGGATGGAAATTATTCTACACCAGGTACCTTAGACCAGGAAGTTATTTTTGAAGGAGATCGCTTAGAACCAGACTTTGCTGAAGTCCCAGGACAATGGGGTACCATTTGGCTGACTGATGGCAGTACCAACAATGAAATCAATCACCTGACATTAAAGAATTCGACTATAGGGTTATTAATTGACCACAGCGACGGGAATTACATGACCATAAAAAACACGCAAATCTATAATGCTTCCAATATCGGTATCTATGCTAAAACCGCTAAAATAAAGGGCGAAAACCTTGTTATTAACTCAACAGGACAATACAGTTTAGCTTGTTCACTCGGAGGGTCTTATGAATTCAAGCAGTGCACTTTTAACAACAACTGGTCAAGCTCTAGTCAATTGGCCGTTCGCATTGATAATTACTACAAAAAAGAAGACAATACTAATGAAGTATTTGCCTTGGACCAAGCCGATTTTAAAAACTGCATTATTTCGGGTTCAAATCAAGTGGAATTATTGCTTTTTAGAGATGCCGCGAAAGCCTTTAATACCTCGTTTACAAAATGCTTAATTAAGTTTAATTCAACCGCCTATAATACGCTTGACGAGTATGCTTTCTTGTACGACACAAGCAATACAGAAATTAGAAAGAACAAGAAAACGGACTTTTTAGATGTGTACGCTAATAAGTTAGTTATCGGAGTGGAATCAGAAGCCATTAACTTTGGAGATGATTTAGGAATTATGCAAGATGTAACGGGAGCACCGCGACAAGTTAGTGGAACTACGGTTGATGTTGGGGCCTACCAGCATATAACCTTCCCATCCAATTAATTTTTTAAAAACTGATTTTGGGTTTCGTTTATTTACCCTAAATTTGCAGCTACAACAACAACTAAAAATATTACAATGATTCATTTCTTCGGAAACGAAAGTACTACTGTTTTTGCCGTTCAGACGCAAAACGAACTTTCAGCAGAAACTATCTCAAAATTAAACTGGCTGTTTGGCAACGTAACTAAAATAGAAAAATCCGTCCTGACGGATTTTTTTATTGGACCTAGAGCCACAATGATTACGCCTTGGAGTACTAATGCGGTAGAGATTACACAAAACATGGGGATTGAAGGCATTCTCCGAATTGAGGAATTTGAACAAGTCGCTGCTGATTACACTGATTTTGATCCTATGCTTTTTCAGAAGTATTCGGCACTAGATCAGGAGATCTATACGATTAACATACTACCAGAGCCCATCTTATACATCGAAGATATTGCAGCTTACAATAAGCAAGAAGGTTTAGCGTTAAGTGAAGATGAAGTAGACTACTTAAACCAATTGGCCACCAAACTAGCTCGAAAACTAACGGACTCTGAAATCTTCGCTTTTTCACAAGCCAATTCAGAACATTGCCGTCATAAAATCTTTAACGGTACTTTTATCATTGACGGGGAGACAAAACCCACCTCCTTATTTAAATTGATTAAGAAAACCTCTGAAACAAATCCGAATGATATCGTTTCCGCCTATAAAGACAACGTGGCCTTTGTTAAAGGTCCCAAAGTAACCCAATTTGCACCCAAGCGTGCAGACCTGCCCGACTTTTATGAAGAGAAAGAATTCGAGTCGGTTTTATCCTTAAAAGCAGAGACACACAACTTCCCTACTACTGTCGAACCGTTCAATGGTGCTGCAACCGGCTCCGGAGGCGAGATTCGCGACCGTTTAGCAGGTGGTCAAGGTTCGTTGCCCTTAGCGGGAACCGCGGTATATATGACTTCCTATTCACGCTTGAATGCAGCTAGACCATGGGAGAACGGTATGCAAGAGAGAAAATGGTTGTATCAAACACCCATGGATATCTTAATCAAAGCGTCTAATGGAGCTTCTGATTTTGGAAATAAATTTGGACAACCCTTAATTACGGGTTCGCTTTTGACCTTCGAACATGAAGAAGGTAATCGTAAATTAGGATACGACAAAGTCATCATGCAAGCAGGAGGCATTGGGTATGGCAAATTAGACCAAGCCCTGAAAAAGAAACCTAAAGAAGGTGATAAAATTGTTATACTGGGTGGTGAAAACTACAGAATTGGAATGGGTGGCGCAGCAGTATCCTCTGCAGATACTGGTGCTTTTGGCTCCGGAATAGAGCTAAATGCCATTCAGCGTTCGAATCCCGAAATGCAAAAACGTGCTGCTAACGCCATTCGTGGTTTAGTTGAAAGTGATAACAATCCTATTGTTTCGATTCACGACCATGGTGCTGGTGGCCATTTAAACTGTTTATCAGAACTGGTGGAGGAAACCGGTGGATTGATTGATTTGGATAAACTTCCTGTAGGCGACCCTACCCTTTCGGCCAAAGAAATTATTGGCAACGAATCACAGGAACGTATGGGATTAGTTATTGGAACCAAAGACTTATCCATATTACAAAAAATAGCAGACCGTGAACGTTCCCCTATGTATGAAGTAGGGGATGTAACAAACGACCATCGTTTTACTTTTGAATCAAAGTCGACGGGGGCGAAACCAATGGATTATGCTTTAGAAGATTTCTTTGGAAGTTCCCCAAAAACCATCATGACGGATAAAACCATCAGAAGGGATTATTCGGATTTAGCTTATACGCAAGAGAATTTACCTGCCTATTTAGAGCAAGTATTGCGCTTAGAAGCCGTGGCATGTAAAGATTGGTTAACCAATAAGGTGGACCGCTGTGTAGGCGGAAAAGTTGCCAAGCAACAATGCGTGGGAGCGTTACAATTGCCGCTAAACAATGTTGGCGTTATGGCCTTGGATTATCATGGAAAAGAAGGGATTGCCACTTCTATTGGCCATGCTCCTATTTCGGCGCTAATTGACCCAGCGGCTGGCAGTAGAAATGCTATTGCTGAAGCCTTATCTAACCTTGTATTTGCGCCGTTAAAAGACAATTTAAGTAGTGTCTCTTTATCGGCTAACTGGATGTGGGCCTGTAAAAACGAAGGGGAAGATGCACGATTATACGAAGCCGTAAAAGCTTGTTCTGAATTTGCGATTGAACTAGGAATCAACATTCCAACGGGCAAGGATTCGTTATCCATGAAACAAAAATATCCAAATGACGAAGTCATTGCACCAGGAACGGTCATCATTTCTGCCGCTGGAAACTGTTCAAACATCACTAAGGTAGTAGAGCCTGTCCTTCAAAAAAATGGAGGATCTATTTATTACCTTAATTTGTCACAAGACGCATTTAAATTGGGCGGTAGTTCATTTGCACAAGTTTTGAATAAAATTGGTAACGACACTCCTACAGTAAAAGACGCGCAGTACTTTACAAGTGTTTTCAACATCATTCAAAATCTAATTAAAGACCGTCAAATCTTGGCGGGTCATGATATTGGAAGTGGCGGTTTAATCACCACTTTATTAGAACTGTGTTTTGCAGATCTATCTTTAGGAGCTACACTTGACTTTGCAGCATTTAAAGAAAAGGATTTGGTTAAACTATTATTTGCCGAAAATATTGGTATAGTGCTTCAAGCCAAGGAGGATGCCGTATTTGAGGCGGCTTTTAGTGGATTAGAATACTTTAAAATTGGAACAGCAACAGCATCCGAAACTTTGGAAATTTGCGATTGGAAGTTCAACATCGCTTCCTTACGAGATGTATGGTTTGAAACCTCTTATTTATTAGACCAAAAGCAAAGTAAAAATAACAAAGCGAAAGAGCGCTTTGAAAATTATAAAAACCAGCCTTTAGACTACCATTTTCCCACACATTTTAACGGCATAAAACCTGTAGTTGATCGTTTGAAACCTAGACCTAAGGCAGCGATTATACGAGAAAAAGGCAGTAATTCAGAACGTGAAATGGCTAATGCTATGTATTTAGCTGGTTTTGATGTGAAAGATGTACACATGACTGATTTAATTGCCGGACGCGAAACCTTGGAAGACATTCAATTCATTGGAGCGGTTGGAGGATTCTCGAATTCGGATGTATTAGGTTCGGCAAAAGGATGGGCGGGTGCCTTTTTATATAATGAAAAAGCGAATACCGCCTTACAGAATTTCTTAAAACGAGAAGATACCCTCTCTGTTGGGATTTGCAATGGATGTCAATTGTTCATGGAATTAGAAGTAATTAATCCGGATCATGAGATACATGGTAAAATGAGGCATAATGATTCCCATAAACACGAGAGTATCTTCACTTCGGTAACCATTCAAGAGAATCCTTCGGTGATGTTGAAAACCTTAGCAGGGACGACTTTAGGGGTGTGGGTATCACATGGCGAAGGTAAATTCCATTTACCATACGAGGAAAATCAGTATAATATCGTAGCTAAGTATGCTTATGAAGGCTATCCTGCAAATCCAAATGGCTCTGATTACAACACCGCTATGCTCTGTGATGCGACGGGTAGACATTTAGTCATGATGCCTCACATAGAGCGTTCAACGTTCCCATGGAACTGGGCACATTACCCCGACAGCGGACGAAAAGATGAAGTATCACCTTGGCTAGAGGCATTTGTTAATGCACGCAAGTGGATTGAAACTAGTAAATAAATTAAAAAAAGCACTGAACTACCTTTAGTGCTTTTTTTGTACTTTGTTACGCTAAACATTACCTATGAATCATTCCACGACTTGCTTAAATTGCGGCACAATAAATACGGGGAACTTTTGTTCTCAATGTGGTCAAAAAACAGATACCCACCGAATTGTTGTAAAACATTTTATCCTTCATGATATACTCCATGGTGTTTGGCATTTTGAAAAAGGAATAGCATTTACGATAAAAGAGGCATTGATTAGGCCCGGGAAAGCCGCTTTAGAATATATCGGCGGTAAAAGAATACGATATTATAATGTCTTTTACCTTTCCTTATTAATCATTGGATTAAACATCTTGCTAATTCATTTCTACCACGAATTCAAAGTAGACCAAAATATTACGGTTGGGAAGGGCAGTACTCCCAATGTAACTAAGTTTTTTGCCGAAAATGTAAAATTCATTTTATTTAGCATTGTTCCCCTACTTTCCTTCAATGCCTATATACTTTTCAAACGATTGCATCTTAATATCGCAGAGCATTTTATTATTGCAGGCATGTGTCTTTTAGGAGGGTTACTTATTGCTCTTCTATTCAATTTATCTAATTTCCTTAATGAACAGGGTTTTGGAAACTTCTTTGGACTACTAGAACTATTACTTTTTATGATTCTACTGTTCTATCCCATGTGGCCGTACTATAACGCTACCCGTCAGTACTATACCTTACCAGGAACTTTATGGAGATTGTTTGTATTCCAAACCCTTATACTACTGGAAATTTCGATACTAATTGCTCTTTTAATTGTTTACCTCACCAACGGCAAAGGCGATTTTTACATAAATATTTAAGGGACATTGTTCAGTGCATGATAAAACCTCTTAGAGGACTAATTAGGTTTTCAAGCAAACATCTACCCTAACAACTCCTTATCCTCCTATTAAACAACCACGGTCACTTTTCTAAACGACCGTGGTCACTTTATTAAATGACGGCGGTCAATTTCTTAAACGACCGTGGTCGTTTCTTGACTTTGTGCCGCTACTTAGTGCAACCATTTAGGTAAAGGTTGATAAG
>JBJONL010000003.1:0-6894 GCA_046051865.1 Bacteroidota bacterium
ACTACGGTTTGATTCGCTCCACTATTAATAGTGTAAGTCACAGTCGCGTTTGGCGTGCCGGTGAAGGTTAGCGTCGAACTCGTATTAGCACATATAGTGGTTGGTGCAAAAGCAACGGTGGCCGTTGGGTCGATTATCGTTAACGTTATGGTTTGGTTTAGCGTTTTAGTACAACTTGGTAATCCCGCTGTTGTTACACTTACTAAGGTTACAGTAGTAGTAGCAGCATAAGTACCTACTAAGGTAGCTGTTCCCGAGGCATCTAATACGATGGTTTGATTCGCACCACTATTAATAGTATAAGTAACAGTTGCATTTGGCGTTCCCGTGAAGGTTAGTGTCGAACTCGTATTGGCACAAATGGTCGTTGGTGCAAAAGCAACGGTCGCATTTGGCAACGGAATCACGTTTACTGTGGTACTGCTTACGGTAGTATTATTACAGCTAGGTGTTGTAGCACTAGCGACATTGGTAATCTCTATTAAGGAAGTTGCAGCAAATGTATTTGAAACCGTAGCTGTACCGGAACCATTTAATACTATCGTTTGACTGGCACCACTATTAATGGTATAGGTAATTGTAGCATTTGGCGTACCTGTAAAGGTTAGGGTCGCGCTACTGTTTTCACAAATTACGGTCGGATTCACCGATACGGTGGCGGTTGCTAGCGGCAGAATGGAAATGGTAACGGTTGACGTCACTGTAGGACAAGCTGGATTAGATACGGTGTACGTAAAAGTATATGGACTACCCGCTACGGTCATTGTTGATACATCAAGCGTACCTTGTGCTCCATTGCTTGTGGCAATTGGGCCGGTCCAAACTCCTGTGCTATCCGGAGTTCCTCCTAATAACGTAAACAAATTAAAGGGAGCAGTAGTACTGACTACATTCTCACACAAACTTAAATTTCCGTTAGTCCCTGCATTGTTTGGAGTATAAATATTGACTAAAACAGCCAATCTATTAACACTTTCACAAGGTGGATCAATCGTAGTCGCATAATACGTATGTCCATTAATCAAAGGCGCTGTAGTTGATAACGGCACACTAGAAAACGAATTCAAATACCAATTATTTTCTCCAGAAGCATTTAAATTAGCCACTGTAGGCGGGCTTCCTGCAACATTACAAAAGTTTTGCGTTGCACTACCGGTAGGCGTTGGCACAAATCCCACAACTGCCCTTACCGCTCTTCTGGAAGTTTCACAACCCGTAATTGGGTTGGTTTGACTCGCATAGTATAACGCTCCATTTACAATAACGGTAGTAATTGGCAGTGGGCTACCCCCTGTAGAAGAGGCATACCATTGTATATTATTCCCTATTGCCGTAAAATCTTGCAAAGTAGCATCAGACAAGTTCTCTACACAAGGCCCTTGAAATGGATCGGCAATCGGTGCCAAATAAATTGTAACTACTACACTTTGTCTAGCACCACAAGTGCCTGTGTTATCATCTGCAAAATAATCCTCTCCATTTTGTAATGGTGCATTGCTATTCAATGCCGTTGTAGAAGTAGCCGTGGCATACCACACCACACCACCTCCATTATTAGTGGCTTGTAAGTCATTTATTGTTGGCGATTGCGTATCACAAAAGGTTTGTGAAGCCGTCGTAACCGTCGGACATTGTGAAAAAGCTGCGTTGGAAGATCCAACTAGTACCGCAACTGCTACTAGGTTAAAAAAATATTTTTTGATAAGAGTAGTAATTCTCATAAGCATTATAGATTAAACACTTTTTACGAACCTTGAAGAATACTATTCATAAAGCAAAACTTACTTAAAACATTAGTTAGATAATGATTTTAAATAGGAATTGCATAGTATTACCCAAAGTAAAAATGCTACCACTATATTACTGATAAAAATTAGCAGCCAATTTGACTTATTAAAATGTTATAAACAAAATAATCAACATTATTAACAACATATCAACAAGTCTTCCGCTTTATAAATAGTTGAAATAAAATACTTTAAAAATAAAAAAAGAGAAAAAACAAAGTTATCAATACAAGAACGTGTTATTTCATAAATTAAAAATTGTTAATAAATAATCCTTGAAATGCACATTTATGACGACTAAATGCAAAAAAATGGTTGAAAAACTAAAATGAGTGTTTAGCCGTTTCTTTGGCAGCCAAATTAAATTCAGTGATGACTTCATCTACTATATTTTTTACCGGAAGAATTTCATGAATTAGTCCGGCCACCTGACCTATTTCCAGTTCTCCTTCGACCAGATCCCCTTCAAACATACCTCTTTTGGCGCGCGCTCTTCCTAACAATTCTCGCAATTCTTCGACTGTTGGCGCCTTTGCATACAAGTCTTGAAGATCGTGATAAAACTTATTTTTTATTAGCCGAACGGGAGCTAATTCTTTTAGGGTAAGTTGGGTATCCCCTTCTTTAGTTTCTAAAATGGTTCTTTTAAAATTATCATGCGCCGAACTTTCAACCGAGGCTGCAAATCGCGATCCCATTTGGACCCCATCGGCACCTAAAACCATAACGGCCAGCATCCCTCTGCCCGTTGCGATTCCACCTGCGGCAATTAAGGGAACCGTAATTTGTTCTCTTACCATAGGCACTAATGCTAAAGTAGTCGTTTCTTCTCTTCCGTTATGTCCACCTGCTTCAAATCCTTCTACCACTACCGCATCAACTCCGGCCTCCTGCGCTTTTAAGGCAAATTTAGAACTGCTCACGACATGCACTACGGTAATCCCGTTAGCCTTCAAATGCGAAGTCCATTTTTTTGGATTACCAGCTGAAGTAAAAACAACTTTAACACCCTCTTCAATAATGATCTGGACGATCTCTTCGACATTGGGGTATAACATGGGTACGTTTACTCCAAATGGTTTATCGGTGGCTTTTTTGCATTTTTGAATATGCTCCCTTAGTACATCAGGATACATAGAACCCGCCCCTATTAATCCTAGTCCGCCAGCATTACTCACAGCGCTGGCCAATTTATAACCGCTATTCCAAATCATTCCTCCTTGAATAATAGGATATTGTATATTAAAAAGTTCTGTAATCTTGTTCATTATTGTTTGATGATTTTTCCGGTCTGCACTAAAGCACCACCTTGTATTTTATAGTAATAAATGCCCGTACTAAGTTGGTCGATAGTAATAGGAGCATTAGCATTCTGCATCGTTTTCGAAAACACCTTCTGCCCTATCGCATTGTAGAGCTCTATTTCAACTTCATGTATATTGGTCGGAAATGAAACCATTAGCTGACTAGCCATTGGATTTGGATAGATCACAAAAGAGTTTTTAGTATTTTCATTAACTTCCAGCGAAGCTATGGCCAAGGCTATTTGAAAATTGGGAATACCATATCCATATTGAGCATCAGGAAGGGTAAATCGGTCGGCGGATTGTTTAACAAAATCAAGGACTTGCACATTGGTAGCCCAAGGAATGGCTTGCCATAAACTTGTGATTGCCCCCGCCATAATAGGACAAGAAAACGATGTTCCATTCGCTGTAGTGATGTCGCCCGTAATGGTTGCTATTGCTGCATTTTCTCCTTGCGCCATGACATCGGGCTTTATTCTGCCATCGTAACTAGGTCCGATGGAGCTAAAAGAAGCATAAGCTCGATCGGCTTTTACAGCCCCCACAGCAAACACATTGGTTGCCTCTCCTGGCACGCCCACATGCGGTTCAGCGCCTGCCCCTGAATTCCCTGCACTAGCAACAACAATCATACCTTTACTAAAGGCAAGGTTAGCGCCTTGGGACGCAAAAGCAAGATTACCCGTCATATCACTATACGTATAACTGTACGTTGGGTTATCGTATTCAAAATATCCTAGAGAACTTGAAATCACATCAACGCCTAATCTATCGGCTTCTTCCGCGGCTTGGACCCAATAACTTTCTTCTACTGGATTTTCTCCAGCAACATCTTCCGTTACAAATAAATAATATTGTGCATCGGGTGCTGTCCCTACTAATTGGCCATCGACATATCCCACCATACAAGACAGGGTCATCGTTCCATGATTATGCGCCGTAAAAACATTGGTATTTCCAGCCACATAGTTATAGCCCCCTAAATACAAACCATTAGCGAACAACCTGTTAAAAGGCACAACGGTATCCACCCCAATAAATCCCGAATCTAACACCGCAATAATTTTGCCATTGCCCGTATAATCGGCTTGATGCAATAAATGCGCATTGAGCATTTGTATTTGATTGGATGAATTTCCATAGTTAAAATTGGCCGCAGTTTCCATTTGCTTATTAACAACACTAGTGGAATAGCTGGCGCTTGTTTTCGCATTCAAGGCATTATTAGCAAAACGAATATGATGCACAAAAGGGAGCGCCGTTAGGGCCTGAATATCTGAAATACTTCCGCGAACATGCAGACAGTTTAGCCATCTTGATTTGGCTTTAACTACAATTCCCGTTGCAGTAGCCACATTATCAAAATAACTTTGTTCAACAGGCGCATCGGTAATATCCAAAGCAATGCCTTGATTCATTCTTCGATCTAACGCTCGTTGCGTTAGCATGGACAAAGGGTTATCTAGGAAAGTTTGCGCATTTGGCTTATCATTGAAATACACCCATGCGTCTTCCTGCGCAACTATACAGCAACTGTATAACAGAAAAAATAAAAGGATTTTTTTACTCATGCTTTACGGTTTGTAAAGCGCTAATTTATGAAATAACTCCTGAACCAACTAATTCGTCTCCAATATTCCATGCGACGAATTGCCCTTCGGTGATGGCTGATTGGGGTTCCTCAAACGACACGTACATACCAGTGGCAAACTGATACAGCGTTGCTTTTTGTAACGGCTGACGATAACGGATTCGAGCCATAACCTCCATAGACTCCCCTTCTTTTAAAGCTAAGTCATTACGAACCCAATGTACTTCGGACGCTTGTACTCGCAACGTTTTTTTGAATAGTCCGGGATGGTTGGCGCCTTGCCCCGTAAAAATACTATTGGCATGCACATCGGTAGCAATAATGAAAAGTGCTTCTTTGGTGCCGCCCACATTCAATCCTTTTCGTTGTCCGATGGTGAAATAATGAGCCCCTTGATGCTTGCCCACGACTTTTCCATCACTGTGAGAATAAGTAACACCCTTTGACTCATAGAGCAATTGTTCTTCCAGAGAGGAAAACTTAGGTTGCTCTTGGTGGTACACGGGGTCATTGGCCTGGACTTCATAAATCAATCCCTCTTTAGGCTGCAATTGTTGTTGTAAAAATTCGGGTAAACGAACTTTCCCAATAAAACACAAACCTTGGGAATCTTTCTTTTCAGCGGTAACTAAATCGAGTTGCATGGCGATTTCACGTACTTCGGGTTTTGTTAATTCTCCGATTGGAAATAAAGCTTTTTCCAATTGTTCTTGGGATAATTGACATAAGAAATAGGATTGGTCTTTGTTCTGGTCTTTTCCTGCTCGTAATTGATAGACGGTTTTGCCTTCCACTTCCTGTATTCCTTTTCGGCAATAATGACCGGTAGCCACAAAATCTGCTCCTAAGTCAAGTGCAATTTTCATGAATACCTCAAACTTGATTTCGCGGTTGCACAATACGTCAGGATTTGGCGTCCGACCTTGTTCGTATTCTTTGAACATGTAGTCTACGATCTTCTCTTTGTATTGTTCGCTTAAATCAACCGTTTGAAATGGAATGCCTAATTTTTCTGCTACGAGTAGTGCGTCATTGCTGTCTTCGAGCCACGGACATTCGTTGGAAATGGTAACCGAATCATCGTGCCAATTTTTCATAAAAAGTCCGATAACTTCATAGCCCTGCTCCTTTAATAGGTAAGCAGCAACGCTCGAATCAACACCTCCAGAAAGACCCACAACAACTCGTTTCATTTTATAGCAAAATTTTGCTGCAAAATTACTTCATTATTTGGAATCTTCTACGGGTTTAACTCTTTTTTGGAATTTCTTACCGCGCTTATTCATATTAACGTCTTTCAGCTTCCCTTTTTCAAGTACCTTCCACATGCCCACCTTCTTTCCGTTTTTATATAGCCCTTGGCTGGCAATTTCACCTGATGGTGCTCTAAAGATTGCTGGACCATCGTATTCACCGTCTTTATAGATTGTTTCTTCTAATACGATACCATTTTCGGTGTAGCTTTTATAGGGTCCTTCTTTTTGTCCGTTTACATAGGCCGCCTCTTCTGCGATTTTACCACTGGGGTAGAACACTTTTCGAACCCCATTTAATTTGCCCCTAACATACTGCTCAAGTGTCATGATTACGGCTGAATCTTCGTGATAGTATTTCCATAAGCCTTCAAACTCCTTATTAACCACTTTTCCCTCACTTACCTTGTTGCTTTTTTGGTTGTAAAAAATAGTGTAACACGAATTATCTTTCTTATTGAATTCTCGCGTTGCGATCACAGTACCTGCTTTGGTGTCGTCAAAAAACCTAAACATCCCGACTTCCTTTCCGTGTTCAAAAGTACCTTCATAGCGTGGTCTTTGCGATTCTTGATAAACCCCTTTCCATATCCCTTGCTTTAACCCGTTTTCGTCCAGTTTATTATATTCTTGACTATACAACGAAACGTTCAGTAGTAAGAAGGCAATCAAAAATTTACTATACATTATCTTATTTAATTAGATGATACAAAAATAACCGTTTACTTATAACGTAAAACATCACTAAAAATTATTTTACCTTATTTTTTTGTTTAACAAAAACCACTAAGCGAAAGTTAAAAAAACTATAAAACCCTGATAAATAAGCTAAACAACTAGTTTACAACCCTAAACAAAAGCGTTAAATTTTTCATAAATATAGTTTTGTTCAATGTTTTGTTTTTTTTATTAAACAATAATACTCTAGCTTTGTGATGAACTTAAAACAAATAAAC
>JBJONL010000004.1:0-4786 GCA_046051865.1 Bacteroidota bacterium
GGTGACTACATTATTGCCTCGTGAGGTGTTAATGAACCAAAAAGGCTTTGCAAACGCCTTAATAAAAACCGTATTTACCATTTTATCGGTAGCTGGCGTCCACGGTATATGGAGACTCAAAACATCCGCTTTGCTTTGCAATTCTTCTAATGAAACTTGTTGGGCATTACCATCTCCTACGTTGTCAGCGATATCGTAGCATACTACATTTACGTCAAAACCTTTTAGTTTTTGGGCGAAGGATTTGCCCATGTTCCCATACCCAATAATTCCAACCGTCTTTCCGTCCAATTCATATCCTCTATTGCCTTCCCGAATCCATTTCCCTTCTCTTACTAATTTATCGGCTCGATTCAACTTATTTAGGAGTGAAAGTAACATTCCTAGGGAATGTTCGCCTACGGCATTTCTATTGCCTTCGGGTGCTGCAATCAAGTGAATTTTTTTTGCCAAGGCATAATCACAATCTATGCTTTCAAGACCAGCCCCTACCCTTGCGATAAATTTTAAATGGGTTGCCTTGTCCAAAAAAGCTTTATCAATTTTAAACCGACTGCGAATAACAATACCCTGATAGTTCTGGATTTTATCCTCTATCTCAGCCTTTGTGGACGTAAAATCAGCTTCGTTTTGAAAACCTGCTTGTTCTAATTGTTCCCACAGCAAGGGGTGATTGCTATCAAGGTGCAGTATTTTTGTGTCTTGTATGGACATAGTATCATGTTGAAAAAGTAAAGATAGCATTAATTAAGACAATAAAAAAAGTCGGCCTAATTCTAGCGCCGACTCTTACAATATCTTAAAAAGTATATGCACTTAGGGCTTACTTAAGGACGAATTTCACGGTTTTTGGAGTTCCAGCAGCGACTACTTTGCCATAATAGATTCCGGCACTAAGCTGATTACAATCGATGGTTTGAATCGAATCAACAAGAACATTCTTTTGCACCATTCTTCCTTGGGCATCATAAATTTCGAAGATGGCTTCTTCGGTATTTAAAGCATGATAGTATACTTTCACTTGTTTGCCTTCTACTGGATTTGGAGCCACTAGTAAGGTCGATTGGGCGTTCTCAAAATCATTGATGCCTAAATAGGGCGTTGTCAACCAAATAATCGCATTCATTAACAATATTTGATGATTTCCATTGGCATCAGCAATATAACCATCGTATAATATATCGCCAGTATCGCCACTTCCATCATCGGGAATGGAACTATCACCAATGGCTACTACCTTTCCTGATTGATAGGTTGATTGCGCTACCATAACATTAGATGTACCCGTATTGCTCGACCCTGTTTTATAAATCAATCCTCTAACATTGCTATTGGAAGCCGTATTAAGCGTCATCGTAGTTCCTCCTGACCATTGTGCTCGAGTTACATTTCCTTTGCTTCCGTGTAGTATAGGATTGGTGGGCAAATTAGCTACATTAGTAGTTGTTTGACTAAAATCGGCTGCATTAAACTGAATACCAAAGGGGTCTGTTTGTATATCGTTATTTACCATCAAGTCATTCCAAACCATTAAAGAATCATACCCATCATTATTCCTATCCGATATCGTATGATCGGCAATCATCATTAATCCGCCTCCATTTTGTACAAAGCTTACAATCGCATTTCTTTCGCTTGCCGAAAATAGCATATTAGGCTCGTCAACAACAAAAACATTATAATGACTCAAATCCTGTGGGTTGCTGGCCACATTGTAAGTAATTGGTACATTAAATGGCAAACTTTCGACCGTATAGCCTTGCTTTACGCAGTCTACAGCCCAATAGGACAATCCTCCTTGCCAAAAGTCCTCTCCGGTACTCGCTGTGATCCCTGATTGTGCTGGTGTTGGATAACGCAAAGGGTTAGATGCTCCCGTTGTTCCGGAACTAGCATACGGCAAATGGGTTGTGCCCGAAAAATAAATATTATGAGCATCGGCATCTATAATCCAATCGGCATTCCCGGCCATTTCGGCTTTAGTCGCATCAAATAATATTTTTACCTGAGCGGTTCCAAGTTGATTACATAAAAAACTTAGTACTAACGTAATGTATACTTTCATGATTTAAATTTAGGCATCGCTATATAACAAGTGAAACAAAGGACTCCCTATATCGAGCAGATTAAAAAACAGCTTGTAAAAGTACTAAATAAGATAGTTCTTTTCAAAAAAGTATTTTTCTTTTACTTTTTTGAAAGTAAAAAGTCTCCAAATAAATTGGAGACTTTAAACAACTAAACTAAAAAACTATATCTATTTTTTTCTGGTATTTGTAATCGAAGTATTATTCGTCTTCAGCAACTTGTACTTTAACCATTTTGAATTGCTCTTCTTTGGCTGATACGCGTTGTACTAAGAATTTTTTAGTAACCGTAACCCCTTTGTCAGAAATTATTTGAACCACTACTACTTCGTTTGCAATACCAATATTCATGGCTACTTTATTGCTGTTGATGTCTTTTCTATCTACTAAAAGTTTACCATTTAAATCAAATACCTTCACAGAAGCCATGGTGGCAGCACCTGTGTTGATGATAAGATTATTAGTTAAATCTTTATATAAAATAACTTGACCTGCATTGAACGTTGTTGACCCAACACCCAAAGTAGTGGGTTGATAAACTAATTCAAATCGGGTATCAAATGTGCCAGCTTCGCTGATAAAGGTATAAGCCCCTGAATTCAAATCGTGTACGGTTCCCATTAAATTATCACGAAGGTATACTCCTTGTGACCCTAAAAACAAACCATCAACATGATCAATTGCTATCGTATAATTGCCTCCATTAGTTGCTTTAAAGCTTAAGGGAACCACATCAGTATCAGCAAATGGTAACGCTCTAGATTGAATAGCAAACGCAGTTGTTCCGATTAAGGAAGTCAAGGATATATCACCAGTGTTTATGTATTTTCCATCATATAACGGATCATACTCTTGGGTGGCATTGGTTACATAACCTACCATCGTTTGTGAATATAAACCGTCGGCATTGGTCGCATTTAACCATATTCTATTGCGTTCTACTGTAGCCGTTGCTTTGAAAAATTGATTCGCGTGATCATCAATTCTCATACTATTATTAAATTCAACTGTGCTGCCAGTACCTGTTCCTTCAACAAAGAATCCTTGTCCTGTTTGCAGTACATAGTTTGGATCAATAGCTTGTAGGTCGCCATTGCTTACAAAACCTCCTAGATTCATGGTACAATATGTTGGCGTTGTTGCTGCATTGGTCTTTCTCCAGAAATATAAGGTTCCCGTTATACTGTTTGTATTGGTAGCATTACTAATGAATGCTGTTAAATCTAGTGGAGAAGGATAAGGATTTCCAACTAAATTAAAGCGATTGCCAGCACCTCCATCAATTAATGGGAAGCTGTAGTCTCCGTTATTTGGAACGCCCGCAAATTGTCCTGTCCAAATCGTGGCTGTAGCAGGATGATTGTTTGGCATTCTTATCAAGTACCCTTTTGCCGTATCAAAATTGGTTGTAGAAGGGGAAGCTACTTGATCATATAAATTTGTGTTCGTGTTATACGTATAAAAACGGCTCGATAATGTCTGTGGCGAATAAGCTAATAACTTTTGGTTTGCCACCGGAGACGACCAAATAGTATAATCTTGTCGTTTTAACGACGAACTATCTCTTTTAATAATGATAGCTCCTGAATTTTGATTGGTAGTGCCTCCCTGAATTAAATTAGCATTATTGTTAAAGGTTACAAAAGAACCTGTACTTACCGTAATTGCTCCGCTTAAGTTAACCGTATCTTCAGATGAAATGTTTACGGTAGCGTTATTATTAACTGTTAAAGAACAGGCATTAATACTAGTTCCGCTTGATTCAAAAGCATCAGAAATTATTGCTGACATTGTAGCATCTGGAGCTCCGTTACTCCATGCGCCACTAGTCCAAGTTGTAGTTACTCCTATTGCAACTTCAAATTCAGATGAATATGCTATCGGATTACTTCCATATTGCACTGCTGCTCTAAACCGTGTAGTTTCAGTAAGCGCTTGTGTACTATATGTGGTAGAAGTATTTGCAATTGTAATCCAAGTGGTATAAGGGCTTGTTGTATATTCCCATCGAACCACTGAACCGGTTTGTCCTACCAATGTTAAAGTTGCTCCTTTGCCGGCACAAACTGTGCTGTCACCCGAAATAGTTCCACCTCCTGAAACAGGATTAACCGTTAGGATTCCATCTGTATAGGTAATATTATAATTAGCTTCGTTGAATGTACCTCCAACAGCGTCTGATGAAACTATTGGATAAGTTCCTACTTCTGCGTCAGCTGCTGCTCCATCACTAGTAAGGGTAACACCCCCTATAGACTCATTATTCACTATGCCAACAATTGTAAAGGCAGTAGTACCTAAAGTGTATGCGTCACCAAAGTTCTTTTCAACATTTGATGCTACTATGGTAATTGATTTTTGTAAAATACTAAAATTAGTCTCTGTAGAACTACTACTTTCATAATTCCCATCTGCATCCGCTGTAGCAATTACTGCATAAGTACCTGCATTGGTTGGAAGTGTTGCACTAGGCCCGTAGGTCGTTCCGCCTGTTCCAACATAACTAAAGGTATAACTTGTACCCGTTCCTGTATTGGAAGCTACAGTTGGTCCTTGTGCTGATCCTGTGTAGGTATAGGTTCCAACAGTTACCGTTACAACTGGTGTGGCTACACCAATGGTAAAGGCTGTCGCTGCTGAACTTGCTGCATCATAATTCCCATCTGCATCCACTGTAGCAATTACTTCATAAGTACCTG
>JBJONL010000005.1:0-9853 GCA_046051865.1 Bacteroidota bacterium
GTTACGTATGGAGAAAGGGTAGTTGGTTGCGCTAATCGTCGTTTTTGTAAATAAATTTTACAGAGCTACTTAGGCGCAATCCGTCGTAAAAAAAAGCCACTCGTTGGAGTGGCTTTTTTTAAACTATTTTGTTGGTTCTGCAACCGGCGGTGTTGCCTCGGCAGGAGCCTCTTGCATCTCTACTTCAAAGATGATATTAGCGTTTGGTGGGATCACATTTCCAGCACCTCTTTCACCATATCCTAATTTTGACGGAATAAAGAAAACCGCTTTATCACCCGCGTTCATTAACGCTACACCTTCCGTAAAGCCTGGGATCAAACCGTCTTTAGAACCGTATTTGAATGGGAACGGTTGGTAACCATTTGCCTTAGCTCGGTTCTCATCATATTTACCGTAGTCTTTACAAGTAGTTTCTACGCTGCTGTCAAACAAACTACCATCTTCTAAATAACCTGCATAGCTAATCAATACGTTAGCACCATCAGTTGGTTTTTTACCGCTTCCTGGTTTAGTAACTTTAAACTTCAATCCTGATGCAGTCTCGGTAGCGGTATTTTTAAGGGCAGCCAATTCCGCTACCTTTGCCGTCATTACCGCTCCGTATTTTGCTTTGTATTCAGCTTGCTTTTTAGCTTCTGCTTCTTGTTGTGCTTTTCTTTTATCGGCTTCTGCAGCGGCATCTTTAGCATCATCACCTGCTTTGTTAGCCATATAGTCAGCAAAAATTTTAGCGGCATCAAATTTCTTTGCCTCAGCCCCTTTTCTAGTGATGGTTACCTTTTTAATCAAATCGTCTTGTTTAATGGCATTCACCACATCTTGTCCTTTCGTTACATAACCAAAGATCGTATGTTTTCCATTCAACCATGGTGTGTCTTTGTGGGTGATGAAGAATTGCGAACCGTTGGTTTTTGGTCCTGAATTTGCCATCGCTAAGATACCAGCGCGGTCAAATTTAGCATCAGTAAACTCATCTTTAAAAGCATAACCTGGACCTCCCGAACCGTTTCCAGCTGGGTCTCCACCTTGAATCATGAAGTCGGCAATCACACGGTGGAATTTCAATCCATCGTAAAAAGGTTTTCCTTTCAAACTTGGGTCGGCTACCGATCCGTTAGTTCCTTCTGCTAAAGCAATGAAGTTAGCCACGGTAATAGGCGTTTTTTTGTATTCTAATTGGATAGCGATAGTTCCTTTATCCGTTACGATGTCAGCAAATATACCTTCGTCCGTTTTTGGAGAACTCGGTTTCGACGCTATAGCGCCTTTAGCTGGTTTTGACATTTTAATTGGTGCTTTTTTGGTTTGAGCCGTCATACTCATCACTCCCAAAAATAGCATTACTAGTAGATTGCTTTTTATTCTCATAAGTAATTAATTATTAATTTAAAAGGTTCAATATTGTTTATTTCTATGGTTGTAATTCAATTTCAAAAACTAAGTCGGCATTCGGCGGAATCACTCCTCCAGCTCCTCCAGCCCCATATCCTATATCCGCAGGTATAAAGAGGATGGCTTTTTCACCCATCTTCAAATACCCAATACCTTCTACAAAACCAGGGATTAAGTTTTTAGCGCCTATCGTGTACGGCAAAGTAGAATAACCTCCTTGCGCAGCACGCTGTTCGTCGTATTTCCCCATCTGCTTAGCCACGGTAGGGTCACTCGTATCAAAAAGTGTTCCGTCTTCCAAAAAGCCTGAGTAATTCACGTGAATTTTTCCTGAAGTGGGCTTAACGCCGGTACTAGTTTGAAGGATTTTATAAGCCAATCCACTAGCGGTTTTGATTGCCGATTTTTTCATTTCTTTAAAGTAGGCCACCTTCTGTTCCTTTACGCTATTGTATTTTTTAAAGTACTCGGTAAAGACTTTTACGGCATCAAACTTTTTAACGTCTTCGCCCTTGCGGATAATGGTTACCGTAGTCATCGGGTCATTGATCGCAATTTCCTTCACTACTTTCATACCATCTACCACATGACCAAAAACACTATAAGTGCCATTCAGTTGTGGGGTTGGTTTCATGGTAATGTAAAATTGGCAACCATTGGTATTCGGACCTGAATTAGCCATAGCCACGGTCCCTGCTTGGTTGTGATTTAATTTAGTGATTTCGTCTCCACAGGTATATCCAGGATCCCCAGAACCGTTTCCGTAGGGATCACCGCCCTGTATAACAAAATCTTTTTCTACGCGGTGAAACACTAAGCCGTCATAAAATGGTTTCCCTTTCAAGTCTTCCATGACAAACGGATTGTTTCCTTCTGCCAAACACACAAAGTTGGCCACCGTAATCGGAGCAGTGGTGTAGTCTAAGGATAGGATGATTTTTCCTTTTGGTGTTGCAATTTCGGCATACAAGCCGTCTTTCAAATTCTTGTATTCGTCTTTACAAGATCCAAGCGCAACGGCAATAATTGCTAGCACTAAAACAATTTTTCTATTCATATAATCTTAATTAATTGGAAGGTGTTACTATGGGTGCTGGTTTGCCTGTTGGTGCTGGTTTCGCGGCAGGTTCTGGTTTAAAGTCATGTAGGGTTACCGTACACATCAAGGGTTGGTTTGACCCAATACGCTTGTTGTCGCCGTGGTAGCCATAAGCCATGTGCGAAGGAAATAGGAACGTTACCTTTTCGTTCTTGCGCATTAACTTAATGCCGTCACGCAGCCCCATCATGATGTTTTGCTTGTCAACTCGGTAGGTTTGCGGACGCAATTCTACTTCTGAATAGACCACATTCCCTTTGAAGTCCATGATTTCATAGTCAAATTCTGCGATATCTCCCTTTCTCGGACGCAAGGTGTCTTGCTCATTGCGCTCGTGATAATGGTACCAATAGCCTTTCTTCGAGGCAATGAATTGTACTTTCGGATTGCTCTTGATAATCGAATCAATCTTTCCTTCCTCTCCAGCGATCAGTTTCTTGTTACGGGCAACCGATTCTTTCATGAACGTTCCTGAGGAACGCGAGATGGGCATGCGCGCTTGTTGCTGCTTACAACTAATGACCGTCATTAGGAGCACAAAAAGTAAGGTAGTTTGGATATAATGTTTCATCTTTTAAATAGTAATAGTCGAAATTAAGTGCTCAAATTTACGAATCGTAGCCGACATGCTTTCTTGTGACTTCCCGCCAGCGGCATTGATGTGACCCCCGCCGTTAAAGTGGTCTCGGGCAAACTGATTCACGTCAAAGCTTCCTTGCGAGCGGAACGATATTTTTATAATATTTTCATCGCGATGCTCTATGAAGATGGCAGCAAAATGTATGCCTTTTATAGTCAGACCATAATTCACGACTCCTTCGGTATCGCCTTTCTCGTACTGAAATTCATCCAAGTCTTTTTGACTAAGGGCTATGTATGAGGTTTTATATTCGGGTAGCAGTTTCATGTTCTGTAAAGCCCTACCCAGCAATTGCAAACGGTTATACGAATTGTTGTCAAACAACAAGTTATGAATTTCGCTATTGTTGATGCCCAAGTCAATCAAATCCGCCACAATGCGATGCGTTGTTCCTGTAGTAGAAGGGAATCTAAACGACCCCGAGTCGGTCACAATCCCTGTGTAAATACAAGTTGCAATGGTTTTATCAAGCTGGTCTTTTTGGTCTAAGTAACTAATGAAATGATACAACATCTCGCAAGTAGACCCAAAATGGGTATCAGAATAGGTGTAGGCCGCAAAACCATCGGGCTTTTGATGGTGGTCAATCATCACCATGGGTGCCGTTAGTTTGTTCAAGACATGCTCCATTTCTCCGGTACGGTGCAACGCATTAAAGTCTAGTAAAAAAACCAGCGCGGCATCTTGTAACAGTTGTGTACATTGCTCTTTTTGGTTCTCGTAGATCTGTACCGTTTCTGAACCGGGTAGCCACGCTAAGAAGTTGGGAAAATCATTTGGGGCAATAACTACCGGTTCGTGACCCGCTTTCAATAAGAAATGGTACAAACCTAGGGTAGATCCCATAGCATCGCCATCCGGACTTCGGTGGGGTATAATCGCAATTTTTTTTGGTGTGGCCAATAACGCTTTAATGGCACTAATGTCTTCTTTTTTCATTGGATGCGAAGTTACATTTTTTTCAGTAATGGTCGTTTATTTGGCTATAAAAAGTCCTAACCCTACTGCAAAAAGTCCCGTGAGGACACTCAAGGCAATATAACCCAATGCTAATGCGGTATTGTTGTTTTGAAACAACGTCACGTTTTCCATGCTAAACGTCGAAAAGGTAGTATAGCCTCCACATAAGCCTGTCACTAAAAACCACTTCAACTGACTCTCATTTAATTGATTTTTGGTAAGATATCCTACGAATAGGCCTATGAGGAAACAACCTATTATGTTGGCTATGAAGGTAGCCAAAGGGAATTGATGGGACCAATATTTTGAGACCAAGACGGTCGTTAAATAGCGAAGTACACTACCTAGTGCACCACCAATTGCAATATATAGTAAGGTCTTTACCATTTTACGAATTTGGATTTCTTCTGATGCGGTTAACGGAGTTTTGCGGTTTTGGTGCTATGCCTTTTGGTGTGGTAAAGGGCATCTTTGCTTTGGGCAAACTAGCTTCCTCTGTCTTGCTAGAAGGCTCAATTAACTTGTTCAATTGGAGTATTTCAGCATCGGTCAAGTCGCGGTAACGACCCACAGGTACATCTAGCGATATATTAATGATACGTGTACGTTTCAATGCAGTTACTTCATATTCTAGGTATTCGCACATGCGTCGGATTTGTCTATTTAGTCCCTGCGTTAATACGATTCTAAAGACATATTTACTGATTTGCTCCACTTTACACTTGCGGGTCACGGTATCTAATATCGGAATCCCATTACTCATGCGTTCGATAAAACGATCGGTTATCGGTCGGCTTACCGTCACGACGTACTCTTTCTCGTGGTTGTTGCGCGCTCTAAGGATTTTGTTGACGATGTCGCCATCATTGGTCATGAAGATCAGCCCCTCACTGGCCTTGTCTAAACGTCCGATAGGAAAGATGCGTTTAGGGTAGTGCAAGTAATCTACGATGTTGTCGCGCACGTTTTGATTGGTTGTACATTCAATGCCCACGGGCTTATTAAAAGCCAAATACACAGGCTTTTCGTTTTTCTCGCGCACCAGTTTACCGTCCACGCGCACTTCATCTTCTTCGGATACTTTTGTGCCCATTTCGGGTATGGTACCGTTAATGGTAATGCGACCCTCTTCCAATAATTTATCTGCTTCCCGACGAGAGCAAAAGCCACACTCGGATAGAAATTTGTTGATACGGGTTTGATTCACTTCCATTTGGCAAATATAGCATATTTTGAGAATACCTTTTCTTCATAAGTTCGTTGATAAATTCGCTTCAAAAAGTTAAAAAAAAACGGTGCACCTTGGAAGATTTTGTTATTTTTACCCACATGAAGATACGAGGAAAATTAATAATAATAGGCGGTGCAGTGGACAAAGGAAGTTTTACTGAAACCGATTTAGATAAAAACGCGGCTAAGAACCTTAATTTTTTTGAAGCCGGAATTTTAAAACGAATAATAGAGGAATCTAAATATAAAACCGACTCTCGTATCGAGGTGATTACCACCGCTTCTAAGATTCCAAGAGAGATAGGTCCTGAATATGTAAAAGCATTACACTACTTGGGAGCTGATAATGTTGATGTCCTTAATATTGAAAAGAGAGAACAAGCCTCAGAGCAAGAGGTACTAGACCGTTTGCGCGCTGCCGATGTAGTGATGTTTACGGGTGGTGACCAATTGCGCCTTACTTCTATATTGGGAGGTACTGCCTTCCACGATATTTTATTGGACAAATACCATAATGAAGAGTTCATCTATGCCGGTACGTCTGCAGGAGCGGCTGCCGCTTCCAATAATATGATCTATCAAGGAAGTAGTAGCGAAGCTCTATTGAAGGGTGAGGTTAAAATTACTTCGGGCCTAGGTCTTATTGATGGGGTGATCATCGATACCCACTTTGTGCAAAGAGGTCGTATTGGTCGTTTGTTCCAATCGGTGGTAGGAAATCCGAAAGTACTAGGCATTGGTCTAGGAGAAGATACAGGATTATTGATTACCAATAATAGCATGATGGAGGCGATTGGTTCTGGTCTGGTAATCCTAGTTGACGGAAGAGAGATTAAGGATACTAATTTGACGCAAGTAGAGTTGGGCCAACCCATCTCCATCAGTCATCTAGTGACGCATGTGTTAAGCATGTATGATACGTTTGATCTAACAACGTTCAAGATGACCATCAAGTCTTCACAATACGTATAATACCTATGAAAATCATCATTCACGGCGGATTCTTCTCAGAATCATCCACTAATCACGAAACTAAAGTAGCCAAACAACAAGCTTTGCTTCGTATTGCTAAGGAGGCTCATGAGTACTTAAAAACACATACCGCTGTAGAGGCAGTCGTGTATGCCGTTTCGTTACTAGAAGACGATGCCTTGTTCAATGCAGGAATCGGTTCGCAAATCCAAAGTGATGGCAAAATCAGAATGAGTGCTTCTCTTATGGACGGCGCTGCTTTGAAAATGAGCGGGGTTATTAATATAGAGGAAGTCAAAAACCCGATACAAGTGGCCCAAGTCCTTTTAGGATATGATGATAAAGTTTTGGGAGGGAGTGGAGCTACCCAGTTTGCACGCCAACACGGGTTTGATGTCTTCTCAACCGAAATACCACAACGCAGAGCCGAATATGAAGCTAAAGTAGCAGCTACTGGCACGGGAACTGTAGGATGTGTTGCTTTAGATGCGCAAGGTAATCTTGCCGCAGCCACTTCTACAGGGGGCAAAGGATTTGAAATCCCGGGCAGAATATCGGATTCCGCTACGGTTGCGGGGAACTACGCAAATGCTTTTTGCGGCGTGAGTTTGACGGGAGTAGGGGAAGATATTGTGAGTGGGGCCGTGGCGGCCAAAATTGTAACCCGAGTTACGGATGGCTTTACACTCCAAGATGCTTTTGAGAAAACCTTTGCCGAATTAAAACCTATCGACGGTTTTGCCGGTGCTATTGCGATAGACCATCACGGAACTATTTTCCATCAAGATTCTCATCCCAGTATGGTCTTTGCCAGCTTTGATGGGGAGCATGAAGAAGTGTTTCAGTAGTAAAGCTATATAAAAAATCCCAACCGCTCGGTTGGGATTTTTTATGGGTAGCACTAGTGCAATTGGTTTTCCAATGGAAGATTAGTTTTTCTCTCTGGACAGTTCTTTGATGATTTCCACAAAACGCTCTTTAGCCATAGGCTTCACGATGAAGTCGGTTACATCACTATACTTTTTAGCTTTCTCAAAGTCGAGCGGCGATACCGAAGTGGAGATGATGTACAAGGTAATCTTCTTCGTTAATTTTGGTTTCAACTCAATATACTCTTCTAGAAAACCCCATCCGTCTAAGATGGGCATCGATAGGTCTAAAAAGATGACCTCAGGAAGTAATTCTTCGTTTGTAGCATTATCTTCAAGGAAGTTTATCGCTTCTTGTCCGTTGCTAAAAATGTCAATTTGACTGGAAAGTTTCGATTCTTCAATGATTTTTTTGATGATAAAGGTAAAAATCTCATCATCATCTACGAGCATTATGTTGTTTTGAGCCATCATCATTTTTGGTTTATTAATTGGATGTAAAACGTAGAGCCAATTCCTGGGCTACTCTCCATCCATATTCTGCCTCCCATCGATTCTACTTGCGATTTGGTTAAGAACAACCCAAATCCTTTTGCTTCAGGATGAGAATGGAATACTTTTCTAATTTTAAATAAATCGTTTTTGTGCTTTTCAATGTCTAATCCCAAGCCGTTATCAGCAACCGATATAAAGACGGAATCGTCTATGCGTTCCGCATTGATTTTAATAATCGGACTTCGCTCAGGTGATTTGTATTTAAGAGCATTACTGATAAGATTTTGTAAGGTACTCTTTAAATAGTTATTAGGGAAATAAACTTTTGGTACGGCAGCAAAATTAGTTTCAATGACCGCCCCCGATTGGTCGATTTCTATTTGCAGGTTCTCTGTAACTTTTTGAACATGAAAGGCTAAGTCCAATTCTTCCGTCTCAATTTCATTGTCTTGGATAATTTGTATTGACTCTACTAATTCATTGAATATTTCACTTAAGTTTTTGGTAGTTGAGGTTAATTTATCAAGTAACACACCTTTTTCAATATCATTGCTATTCTCTGCCAGCATTTCGATGATCATCGAAATGTTTACTAAGGGAGCTCGAAGGTTGTGCGAGATGATATTGCAAAAGTCCTCCAATTGTTTCTTTTGGAAGGTAAGTGTGTTGATATTCTCTTGAATAATTTGATTCGCTTTATCTAAATGCTTAGTACGCTCTAAAACCTTTAAGTCAATTTCAATATTCAGTTTATCAATGACTTTGGCCCTGTCGATGATTTCCATCTCCATTTTTTTTAAGCGGTTTTCCAATTCTAGCGCGCGCAAATCTTTCTTCTTTTTCTCTTGTTCGAGCAATATAAAATCGGTTACATCTTCGGTTCGATGGATGATGAATTCTATTTTATTTTGCGCATTTAAAACAGGTTTGTTTAACGGACTCCAGTACTTTTCCTCAAAGAGCCCATCTGCCCTTTTAATAGCATACTTTTGAATCGGCATGGTATGAGGTGCTTTATTGAGGACTACATAGTTTAATGATTCTTTTAGTTTGGTAGCGCCATCGGCAGTGGCGTCATCAGGATTGTCTGGAAATACTTCGAAGATGTTTTTGCCAATGATATCTTCTCTTTTGGTAAGGGTAGCTATTGTAAAGGCAATACTAACTTCCAAAATCGTGAAATCGTCACGGAGGATTAAGTAGATTCCGGGGACATGGTTAAATATCTCTTGGTAATTTATATAGGGTGAACTGTTCATTTGTTCAGTTTCAGTAGTTGCGCACGTTAAGGTATGCATTAATTAAAAATTTAGTTAAACAATTTTATTCTTAGCGGGTTATCTACCAAAACTAAATAATTTACTATAGAATAACAATCGTAAAAGCATAAATGTTATGGACATACATATTAACAACAGTTGAACAAAAAAAATCCTACTCTTGCGAATAGGATTTTTAATATAGTAAGTAAGTTAAATCAGGTTGTACAAACGTTTATTTTACTTTGTTAAGTATTGCTTTGAAAGCTTCCGGATGATTCATTGCTAAATCTGCTAAAACTTTACGGTTCAATTCGATACCGTTTGCTTTAACTTTACCCATGAATTGTGAATAAGACATTCCTTCTAAACGAGCTCCAGCGTTGATACGTTGAATCCATAAAGCACGGAAATTTCTTTTATTCACTTTTCTGTCACGGTAAGCATAGCACATTGCTTTCTCCACCGCATTTTTAGCAACTGTCCAAACGTTTTTACGACGACCAAAGAAACCTTTGGCTTGCTTCATTATCTTTTTTCTTCTTGCTCTTTTAGCAACTGAATTTACTGATCTTGGCATAATTTTCTGTGTTTTTGTAGCAGGCGTCCCGAATTGAATCAAGGGAACTTAATGGCCGTACTCCAAGGTTATTAAATAATTTTTTAACCTAAAGAATTAATTTTTAGTAATAAGATTTAGGCTTACTACTCAAATCTTAATACTAATTAGATAATTCTTAATTGTTGTTTGATACTTTTCTCATCTGTTGGGTGAACCAAAGTTGAGTGTGTCAACGCTAATTTACGCTTTTTAGATTTTTTAGTCAGGATGTGACTTTTGAAAGCGTGTTTTCTCTTGATTTTTCCAGAGCCAGTTACTTTGAATCGCTTCTTAGCACTGGATTTTGTTTTCATTTTAGGCATTTTTTCCTAG
>JBJONL010000006.1:0-27312 GCA_046051865.1 Bacteroidota bacterium
TCAAATAAGTCTCTTAGCTCGGGATTGGTAAGGATTAAGATTCCTTCTACGATCATCACTTTTCTAGGATGCGTCACGATGGTATCGTCGGTACGGTTATGAGTAATAAAAGAATAAACAGGTTGCTCAATAGTTTTGCCTTCTTTTAAATCTTTAAGGTGTTGCACTAAGAGTTCGAAATCAATCGCACGCGGATGGTCAAAGTTTACCAGAGCGCGTTCTTCAAAGCTTAAATTATTGTTTTCCTTATAGTATGAATCTTGGGATAGGACACCTACCTCTGTTTGGGGTAGTTCATTCATAATTTGGTGCACCACAGTGGTTTTTCCACTTCCTGTACCCCCAGCAATTCCAATAATGAGCATAAATTGTTGTGTTAGTTTTATATTTAACAAAAATAGAAATTATATCGAAAGAGAATTTTGTTTTTACTAAAATATTGAAAAAGAATAAATCTTTTGAAAAACATTTTGAATACTGATTTATAATGGTATATTTGCCCCTCGAATTCGGGGTGTAGCGTAGCCCGGTCATCGCGCCTGGTTTGGGACCAGGAGGTCGCAGGTTCGAATCCTGCCACCCCGACGAATGGATCCTTTCTGTTGTAAACAGAAAGGATTTTTCATTTTATAAAATAACTCAACTTGTTGAAGTTATTTTATAAAATGAAAAAGCCCTAAGAATGGAATATTCTTAGGGATCCATTCTCTATAGAGACCCAAATAGGATATTTAATCCTGCTTTATTTATTCAGCGTACAGATAAACTCCAGCATCATTTGTACCATCGTTGATGGTTCCTTTGAAGGTTTCATCCATAACTACTTTGTACTTGGCGGAGAACTTGCGGTTTTTGAGGTATTGTGCGGTGATTTCGATGCTGTTGTCAATGTTTACTCTTAGTTTGACGTAATTGTTTACATACCCATAAAACCGATGGTTGATTAGCACGGTTTCGGAGGTAGTTACAAAAGAAGGCCTTTTTCCTTTAAATACGCTGGTGTCAAAATACTCATAGGTATTGAAAGCCATGCCACCAATGGCGTTAGGTGATTCTGCTTCTTCTACTCCGTCAGAGAATAACTTGCATTTGGCATAATAGATTACGGCTTTAACGTTCTTTCCAGCTTTTAGGGCGGTCATTAATTCGTCAAACGATTTTAATTGGGTTTGCGAAAAAGAAGCAGTACTGATAAAAAGTAGTAGGAGAATCGATAGTTTTTTCATTTGGCTAGTTGTTTTACGAAAATGCAAAATTAAGAAAATGTTTTATTGCATTTAGTAATGAATAGTAAATAGTACTCTCTTGGGTAGGATAAACGGTTTTTATGGAAACATTGTTAATTACTATTTGCGGTATACTTGAAATTCTGCTATAAAAAGTTACCTTTGTGCTGCTTAAAAATTATGATTATGTCAGATACAATAGAAAAAATTAAATGCCTAATAATAGGTTCAGGGCCAGCAGGCTATACCGCCGCTATTTATGCTGCTCGAGCTAATATGAATCCGGTTTTATACCAAGGAACCCAACCGGGAGGACAGTTGACCACCACGAATGAAGTAGAGAATTTCCCAGGGTATCCCGAGGGAGTTACCGGACCTGAAATGATGGTACAATTGCAAGAACAAGCTAAGCGTTTTGGAACAGATATACGAGATGGATGGGCTACTAAAGTAGATTTCTCTGGACCAGGGCACAAGGTTTGGATTAATGACGAAAAAGAAATTCATGCTGAAACGGTTATTATTTCGACAGGAGCTTCGGCTAAGTATTTAGGATTGCCATCAGAACAACATTATTTACAGATGGGTGGGGGTGTTTCTGCTTGTGCTGTGTGTGATGGATTCTTTTACCGTAATCAAGAAGTGGTTATTGTAGGAGCAGGAGATTCGGCTTGTGAAGAAGCGCATTACTTGTCTAAATTGTGTAAAAAAGTAACCATGTTGGTTCGTACGGATAAATTTAGAGCTTCTAGAATCATGGAAGATCGTGTTAGAAAGACGGAGAATATTGAAATCTTGATGAATACGTCGACGGTTGAAGTTTTGGGTGACGGACAAGTTGTTTCTTCGGTGAAAGTTAAAAATACGGCTACTGGAGAAGAGCGTGAGATACCCGCTACTGGATTCTTTGTTGCGATTGGTCATAAACCCAATACGGACATATTTGCCGATTATATTACGTTGGATGAAACGGGTTATATAGTGAATGTGTCGGGTAGTTCAAAAACGAATGTAGCTGGTGTATTTGTAGCAGGAGATGCAGCAGATCATGTATACCGTCAAGCGATTACGGCTGCAGGTACCGGATGTATGGCGGCTTTGGATGCTGAGCGCTATTTAGCTTCGTTAGAATAATAGTTGAACTAATATCATATAAAAAATCCCGGAGTGCTTCGGGATTTTTTTGTTTTTATTTGGTTGTTTTTTTGTAGAGTTCTGCTGTATCGGCAAACCGCTTGAGTTCGTACTTTATGGGCTGGCCATAGATTTCAGTTTCGCTATCTCCAGAAGCGTCTAGCGAGACAATATTGGTTATGGCCAAACTGCTTTTTGCATAGCCCGTCGTTTCGATTGCAGCATTTTTGGCTACTAGTTTTTTTCCGTTGAAATCGGTGTTGTTGTCTAAACGCAGTTTTAAATCAGCTACTTCACCTTCAATATCGGCAGAAGATTTTTGGTACATGTCAAATTTCATGTCGGTTGTAGCAATCAAGGCTTTAAGGTAAGCACTTTTACTGATATCAATAGCTGTTTTATCTGATTTAAGGTTCAGTTCAATTTTTGATTTATCGTTGGCCATCAGCGTAAAGCTTTTGGTTTTGGCATTTAGGAATAGTTTGGCGAAGTCATAACTTTTAAACGTAATATCATTAAGTGTTACATCCGATAAGGCGGTTACATTGGTTTCATCTTTGGCAATGACCATTTTGAAACTATCGGTATAAGTTACGCGCACGCTTAGTTTTTTGAAGCTGGCTAAGTCTTTGGAGGTGCTGATGCGAAGGTTGTTGCCTGCTAATTTGTATTCAACAAATTCTATTAGGTTATCATCGGCTTCAATTTCTAGGGCACATTCGTTTCCTTTAACCAAAAAGACTTCGAGATTGTCCTCTACTTCCAGACTTTCAAAACTGTCGATTTGTTTTTGTTCTAGTTTTACTGTTTTGGAACCTTTTACTCTATCTTTCTTCTGTCCGAACGAAGCGATTGCGAGAAACAGGAAGCTTACTAAAATAATTTTTTTCATGTAGGGTGGTGCGGTTGGTTTTTACTTTGGTTCAGGTAGACCAAAAGGTCTCGAGTGTCAAAAATAGAAAAAAAAACATCCCATTTTAAAATGGGATGCTTTATTAACTTAATCTTTGGAAACGCTACCGCCAGAATTCTCTTCTTTGCTAACGGTTTGGGGTTCGCCTACGTAGTCAATGGAACTTCCACTAGAAGCGCTCGCCATTAATTTTAGAATGGGATGAACATCTATAGTACTGCCGCTGGTAGCTTCGGCTTTTACCTCATTAACTAGAAGGTTTTTTGCTTCGATTGAACTGCCGCTTGAGGAAGCTACTTTTAATTGCAAAGCTTTGCCAGTAAGGGTAAGAGTACTGCCGCTAGAGGATTCACATTTGATGAGGTCTACTTCTAATTTTAAGTTTGCTGAACTGCCACTACTTGTTTTAACGAGTATATCAGTGCCAGTAAATGTGTTTTTAGTAGCTGTAGAAGAACCACTGGTAGTGGTGATTGTTGTCACAGCTGGTAGCTTAACATAAATATTACGAGCCTTAGCTTCATCAATATTTTCATCGGTTGTGATCATTAACGTACCGTTTTCCACTCGAGTGGTAATGTGTTCTTGTAGATTTTCATCAGCCTCTACTTCTACGGAATAGCTGCTTGATTGTTCTAGGGTAACATTTAAACCACGGCTTACATCAATTTTTGAAAAATTGTTTTCCACTTTACGGGTTTGTTTGGTAACTTTTCCGTTGCCGTCTATGCCATTACCCCAATCGATATTGGCGTGGCACGAGGTTAATAGGAATGCAATCGTAAGAATTGCGCAGCCATAGGTAATGATTTTAATGAATTTTTTCATGCTTATTTTGTTTTGATGATTACTCCGTTTTCATCTTGTTTCAGTTTACCCGGTTTAGATGTCGTGGTTTCAATAATAGTTTTACCGTTAATTTTAACCGAAACGGTTTTTGTGGTATCGTTTTCGTCTGTTACATTAATGTCTTCTGTATTTGTGTCGACATCTCCGTATTCATTTTCATCTGAAGGACAATTTAGGCATTTTACTTGATTGGTTCCTACTTTATACACATAGTTTTCTGAACTGTAGTGTAAATTAAAGTATTCGTCGTTGGTTTGGTCAAAAGAATGTGCACTTCCATCCAATTTAAATAAGGTTCCTTTAGGTAAATACAAGAACAATTCTACATGTTGGTCACGGTATTTGCTGGCAATCTCGGTTAGTAAATAATTGTCTAGGAGTACTTGATTGCCTTGAATTTTATAACCGTATTTTATTTTTTCGGCTCTGGTATTTGCTTCATTGTATGATTTTCCTTTGGCTAATTTTTCGATTTGCAAATACGGTTGTGCTTTATCGGTAGCTTTTATTTCGAAGCGAATGTTGTTAGAGTAGATAACTTCATGTTTAGCAGAATCCTGAGTGAATACAAAGTCTTCGTGTTCTTCTACGTTTTTAGAAAAGAAATCGTTATTGACAAATTTGACTTGTAAGGTATCTGTCGGATTGATGGCAATGAGTTCCTTTTTAACCGTTTTACCGTCAAAGGCAATTTGGGTAGCTTCATTAATAGCTAAAGAAACTACAATCCCCACAGCTATTATCCAAACTGCCAGCAAGCTAAATTTGGCCACATTTCCAATCGATCTTAAGTTGGTTACCAACAATTTCAATCCTAGTAATAAGATGAAGAAGAATGGAATTCCGAAGGCAAAAAGGAAAAGTACCCCTTGTAACCAAAGAGGTGTCTCTAGACCTATTGGAGTATTGATGTGGTTTAAGATGGTGTTAGAAGGAAGTGTTGAGGAAAACATCATTATAATGGACATTATTATAATTCCAAGTAAAGCAAAGGCTCCGAATACCATTAAGAATGCTCCTAGTACTTTGGCGAAAACTCCAAATATTTTAACTAGGAAATCACCAAAACTGCTTCCAACTCTTTCAGCACTTCCTCTGATTTGGTTTCCCATTTTGTCATAGTCAGCACTTTTAAATTTATTAGAAACGCTTTCAAATTCTTCTCTTACTTTCTTCTCAATATTAGAGATAGTAACTGGTTCGCCAGTCATTTCCAATTTCTCAGAAGTAGTAATGGCTTCTGGGGTAGCAATCCATAAGATTAAGTAAGCAACTATACCAAAACCGAATCCGGCGAATGCTGTCGCAAGAAAAGCGATTTTAATCCAAGTAGCATCGATTCCGAAATAGTGACCTAATCCAGTACATACTCCAGCGATAGATCCTTTTTCTTTATCGCGGTATAATTTTTTTCGGTTGCTGGTCGTTGAAAAACCAGAAGAAGAAGTGTTGTCACCTTCGTCGTCGATGCGGTAATCTTCGGGTTGGCCCATAACGGTTATAACTTCATCTACGTCTTTTGTATTAATTACGTGTTTGTCGGTTTTTTGTCGGTCTGTTAACAATTCAGCTACACGCATTTCGATGTCTTTCATGATTTCGTCCTTACCAGACGAATTAGAAAGCGAGCGTTTTATTGCCTCGAAGTATCGAGATAACTTTTGGAATGCATCTTCATCTATGTGAAAAAATAAACCGCCTATATTAATATTTACTGTTTTGTTCATGATTGTTATTTTTGATTGGTTATGATGTTTACAGCATCGGATAGTTCGGTCCAAGTGCTGTTCAATTCAGTTAAAAAAGTCTTCCCTAGTTCGGTTAGGCCATAGTATTTTCTTGGTGGTCCCGAAGTTGATTCTTCCCAGCGATAGTTTAATAAACCATCGTTTTTTAACCTAGTTAAAAGGGGGTAAACGGTTCCCTCTACTACCAGCAATTTAGCGTTTTTTAAAGTGTCTAATATTTCAGAAGTATACGCATCTTTCTCTTTTAACACGGATAAGATACAAAATTCTAAAACACCTTTACGCATCTGAGCTTTTGTGTTTTCAATATTCATAATACATGATTTAATTTTTTTGATTAACTACTTCGTTTTTTGATTGATGATTTTTGATTTCAGTCCCTTTGTTTTGCGCTACCAATTTTGCTGTCATTGCTAGTAGCATGGCGGTGATTACGATTAACTGCTTCATTTTTTGATTGATTTGATTGATGGTTGATGATTATTTGAAAAAGGGTATACTAAGTGGGTATTTGTAACATTCCCCGTTAGATGCTTTCACTGCAGCAATGATGAGTAATACAAACTCCACAATTTTTATAAAAAAGAACAATGAGGCCGCTATGATTCCGATGATGGCCCAACTGTTGAATTGTCCGTGACAAAAACTTTTGATGAAGAAGTCTTCGTTTTCTAGAGTAATGTTGACGGGTAAGTTTTTAAAAATGGCATAGATTAAAATTGGAATGGCGATAATGCAAAGTATGATCGAATAAATTAAAATGCTTAATTGAAAGTTTAGTACACTTTTGCCGTTGTTGTCTATGAATTCGGATTCATTTTTTTTGGCACACCAAATTATTACTGGAAATATATAATTCCCAAGAGGAAATAAATATTGTGATAAGGCGCTTAGGTGGAGTAGGGTTGCGGTGTTTTTTTCGTTAGATGTTGTCATGATTACTTGATTTTTGATGATGATTGAAACTCTGTATTTTACCAATACTATAGATAGACCATTAATTTCTTATACAAAGATACAATTAAAAAAAGGTATTATGCAATGCAAAGTACTTAAATTTAACAGAATCTTAACAAACAGCACATTTAATATGGCGTGTTGATTTTTATTACTTTTATAGCAAAATAAGCTACTTATGGAATTTAGCCCCCGTCATTTGAATACTTTTTTGTTTTTTAAGTTGCCCGCTGCTTTTTGGTGTGGTGTTAGGGTTTCTCGTGTTTCTGAGCAGGTCTGTGTGGCAACAGTCAAGCATCGTTGGTTTAATCAGAACCCTTTTAACTCAATGTATTTTGCTGTACAGGCCATGGCAGCCGAGTTAACTACTGGAGCCTTAGTAATGTTGCAAATAAGAAAGAGTGGGGCTCGAATCTCGATGTTGGTAGCCAACAACAAAGGGAATTACACTAAGAAGGCTACTGGTAGGATAACCTATACTTGTAATGAGGGAGATACCATAGCCGCTGCAATACAAAGAACAATTGTTACAGGGGAAGGTGAGACCCTTTGGTTGAAGTCGGTAGGTCATGATGAACAAGGAGACCAAGTGAGTGAAATGCATTTTGAATGGAGCATAAAATTAAAAGTAGAACAAAAGTTAAACCCTTAATAATTGTGTTCACATTACTATATTTTGGCTGTAACTTTGACTAAAATAAATACCATGAAATTTTTAATTACTGGCGCAACAGGTTTAGTAGGGAATGAGTTGGTTGCATTATTACTGTCAAAGCAACACACTGTTCATTATTTAACCACTTCTAAAGATAAGATAAAGGAACTTCCAAATTATGTGGGATTTTATTGGAATCCACAAGAAGGCAAGATTGATGAGAGTTGTATTTATGGTGTGGATGTGATTGTCCATTTAGCTGGAGCCAATATTGCTAATCGATGGACCAAGGCTTACAAGCAGGAGATTATTGAAAGCAGAACCCTAACTAGTGATTTACTTTTTAAATTGGTGAAGAAAACGCCTAATCAAGTGAAGCAGCTGATTTCTGCTTCCGGAACTGCTATCTATCCAGAAAGTACCATCAAAGTATATGATGAGTCTACTACGGAGAGCGAAGATAGTTTTTTATCTAACGTGGTAAAGAAATGGGAAGAGAGTGTTACTCCTTTTCATATGTTGGGTATAAAAGTTTGTAAGTTACGCACTGGCATAGTGCTTTCTAACAAAGGAGGTGCTTTACCGGAGATGGTCAAACCTATTCGTTTTGGATTTGGAGCTGTCATGGGATCAGGGGAACAGATACAGTCATGGATTCACTTGCATGATTTAGCCAACTTATATCGTTTTGCTGCAGAGCAGCAATTAGAGGGTATTTATAATGCAGTTAGTCCTCTTCCTGTAAGTAATGCCGCAATGACCAAAGCGATTGCTAAAGTATTAAAAAAACCGTTATGGTTGCCTAGTGTCCCCGAGTTCGTTATGAAGTTGGTGCTAGGTGAAATGGCTTATTTGCTTTTTTCGAGTAAAAATTTAAGTTCGCACAAAATAAAAGAAGCCGGTTTCGAGTTTGAGTTTGAAGAACTGGATAAGGCTTTAGTATCCTTATATGCATAAAAAAAGTGCTGTTCTTCGGAACAGCACTTTTTTTCTATAAAGATTGTTGAATTAATAATTTTTACAGTGGTAAGCCAACCTCTGTCTCTATTTCTCAAGACACAACAAATCTAAACAAAACGAAAACGTAGTAGTCTTAAAATTTTATTAAAGTTTCCCTAAGATGCAGTATGTTTTTTGGCATAAGGATTGACAAAAAAAACAATGACAATTTGACATTTTAAAAGAAATGGCAGTACTTTTGCAATCCAAAAGATAAAAGTGAAAATCAAAAATATTTTTAAACAAAAAACAGAAATGAATACGGAAAACACGGATAAAGACCCTATTGAAAACGAAACGGATAACGTGCTTAATGAAATTGAACCTGCTGAAGAACTTAGTGTTGAAGCAAAATTAGAGGAAGACTTGGCCAAAGAGAAGGATAAATTCCTTCGGCTTTTTGCTGAGTTTGAAAACTATAAAAAGAGAACGGCTAAGGAGCGTATCGATTTGTTTAGAACTGCCAATCAAGAAGTATTGCAAGCTTTGTTACCCGTGTTGGATGATTTTGACAGAGCAATGGTTCAAATTTCAAAATCAGATGATGAAGTTTTATTGAAGGGCGTCGAATTGATTCATGAAAAATTGAAATCTACATTGGTTTCCAAAGGTTTGGAGCAAGTGGAAATTGCCGCAGGCGATGTTTTTGATGCAGATTTTGCTGAAGCTATTACTCAAATACCGGCTCCAAATGAAGCCCTTAAAGGAAAGATAGTAGATGTTGTTGAAAAAGGATATAAATTGGGTGACAAAATTATTCGTTTCCCGAAAGTGGTTATCGGTCAATAAAATAGAATTATGAGCAAAAAAGATTTTTACGAAATACTGGGCGTTTCTAAGAATGCTACGGCAGAAGAGATTAAGAAAGCCTACCGAAAAAAGGCAATAGAGTTTCACCCTGATAAAAACCCTGGAAATAAAGAAGCGGAAGAAAATTTCAAGACCGCTGCAGAAGCCTATGAGGTTTTGAGCGATTCAGATAAGAAAGCCAAATATGACCAATATGGTCATGCTGCTTTTGATGGGGCGGGCGGATTTGGTGGTGGTCAACATATGAATATGGATGACATCTTTAGTCAGTTTGGGGACATCTTTGGAGGAGCTTTTGGCGGCGGAGGCTTTGGCGGCTTTGGAGGTAGTTCGGGAGGACAACGTCGTGTTAAAGGAAGCAATTTACGTATCAAAGTTAAGATGACTTTGGAAGAGATTGCCAATGGAGTGGAGAAAAAAGTAAAAGTTAAGCGCAAAGTACAGGCACCGGGTGTTAAATATAGAACTTGTTCGACATGTAATGGTCAAGGGCAAGTATTGCGTGTGACTAATACAATATTGGGAAGAATGCAATCTGCTACCACTTGCCATGTATGTGGCGGAACAGGTCAGACGATTGAAAGTAAACCGAATAATGCTGATGCACACGGGTTGTTGTTAGAAGATGAAACGGTATCAATAAAAATACCGGCAGGCGTAGTAGAGGGAATGCAACTTAAAGTTTCTGGTAAAGGAAATGATGCCCCAGGGAATGGAATTGCTGGTGATTTGATTGTCGTAATTGAAGAATTAGAGCACGAGTTATTAAAACGCGAGGGCGAGAATCTTCATTATGATTTATACATTAGTATAGCAGAAGCTGCTCTGGGCGCTTCTAAAGAAATTGAAGCAGTTAATGGTAAAGTAAGAATTAAACTAGAAGAAGGCATCCAGTCAGGAAAAATATTGCGTTTGAAAGGTAAAGGAATTCCTAGTTTGAACGGCTATGGCAATGGCGATTTATTAGTGCATGTCAACGTGTGGACCCCCAAGACGTTAAATAAAGAACAAAGACAGTTTTTTGAAAAGGCGTTAACAGACGAAAATTTCATTCCAAAACCTGAAAAAAGCGACAAATCTTTTTTTGAAAAAGTAAAAGATATGTTTTCGTAATATAAAAAATAGTTTTACATTTGGGTATTACTTGGAAACAAGTAATTTCTTTTTCATAGCAATTTTTCCCATCCTTGTGTCACAATAAGGGTGGGTTTTTTGTTTTTATTAACATACTATTTAGGGCAAATAGCTATTTTTACACAAATAATACGATAGGCATGAGCAATATACTCGAAGTAAACAAAGTCGTCAAGCAATACGGTGATTACACTGCGCTTAACGAAGTTTCTTTACAGGTACCTAAAGGAAGTATCTACGGACTTCTTGGACCTAATGGGGCTGGAAAAACTTCTCTTATCCGCATCATCAATCAAATTACCATGCCTGATAAGGGAACCATTATCTTAGATGGTGAGCCACTCCACCCAAAACACGTGCAATATATTGGGTACATGCCGGAAGAAAGGGGCTTGTATAAAACCATGAAAGTGGGAGAACAGTGTTTGTATTTAGCACAATTGAAAGGATTGACGAAAGCCGAAGCTAAAAAAGAATTAGAATATTGGTTTACTCGTTTGGAAATTCAAGGATGGTGGAATAAAAAAATCCAAGAACTGTCTAAAGGTATGGCTCAAAAAATACAATTTGTTGTAACCGTATTGCATAAGCCCAAGCTGTTGATTCTTGACGAACCCTTTTCAGGGTTTGACCCAGTGAATGCTAATTTGATTAAAGACGAAATAATAACCCTAAATCAGCAAGGGACTTCCGTTATATTTTCTACACACCGAATGGAGAGTGTCGAGGAAATGTGTGATCACATTGCTTTGATTCACAAATCCAACAAACTTATCGAAGGTAAACTGACGGATGTTAAAAAGCAATACCGTACCAATGATTACGAAGTTGGAGTCTTGACTGATAATGTAGAAGGATTGATGCAAGACTTGTCACAGAGGTTTACGACGTCTCAAACGAACTTCAAATCGTTGAACGATGAATTGAAGCTCCAAGTTAATCTGGGTACGGCTACTCCAAACGATTTGCTACATACTTTAGTGCAACGTGGACAAGTAACCCATTTTGTAGAGAAAATTCCAAGTGTGAATGATATTTTTATACAAACAGTAAGCGAGAAATAATGAACAAACTTTTACTGATTATTAGAAGGGAATTTATTGCTAAAGTGCGCAATAAATCATTTATCGTCATGACGTTCTTAAGTCCGCTATTGTTTGTAGGAATAGGTTGTTTTGTGGGCTATCTGAGCACCATGAAAGCCGATTTAAAGACTATTGCCATTCATGATGCAACAGGGCAATTTGCTCATGAATTTAAGAGCGATAAAGAATATAAATATGTTGATTTGTCCCAAGTGGATTTACAAGTTTTAAAAGACAGTATCGTTAGAGAAAGCTATGAAGGCTTATTAGTGATCCCAAAAGCTAATGACAATACCCAATTGCAAAAAGGCATCCAATTTGTTTCTAACGATAGTCCAAGCGTTTCCTTTATAGATGGTCTTGAAGACGTAATATCAAAAAAGCTAACCGCAGAGAACTTTCAACAACAGGGATTAGATACATTAAAGATAAACCAGGCTAAAGCCACCGTATCGATTAATTTGAAAAAAGCTTCGGGAGAAGAGTCTTTGAAAGGATTAAATGAAATTAAAATCATTATAGGAGGTGCTTTTGGTTATCTCATCATGATGTTCATTATTTTGTATGGGAACATGGTCATGCGCAGCGTTATTGAAGAAAAGACTTCTCGTATTATTGAAGTAATTATATCTTCCGTGAAGCCGTTCCAATTGATGATGGGTAAAATTATTGGGACCTCTTTGGCAGGTATACTCCAGTTTTTAATTTGGGCCTTATTAGGATTGACAGCTATGTTCGTGTTGTCAACCATGTTTGGTGTTCAAATGGGTGCCACGGCTGAGGTACAGGGACAAGCCATGCAGGCTGCCCAACACGCCTCAGGTAGCGAAATCCAAATGTATATCAAAGAGTTGTGGAACCTACCTATTGCTACCATACTTATTTCGTTTATTATTTATTTTATTGGAGGGTACTTTTTATACAGTTCGTTCTATGCCTCAATTGGTGCCGCTGTAGACAATGAGACCGATTCCCAACAGTTTTTATTGCCTATCATCATGCCTTTGATATTAGGTGTTTATATAGGATTCTTTACAGTGATGAATGATCCACATGGAACGGTAGCTACAGTGTTTTCTATGATTCCGCTTACGTCACCTATCGTGATGATGATGCGTATTCCTTTTGGAGTACCTACTTGGCAAATCATAGTTTCGATGATTATACTATTTGGAAGTTTCTTTGGAGTTGTTTGGTTTGCGTCTAAAATCTATAGAGTAGGTATATTGATGTATGGTAAGAAGCCCACGTGGAAAGAGTTAATTAGGTGGATGAAATACTAGTACTAGTACGGTACTTATTTTAGTAAAGGTAATCTTTATAAAATCTTTATACTTTCTATCGCTTCCCTTATATTCTACTTATAATGAATGCCGTAACTTTGTACCGTAATAAGAAACAAAGCATATGGTAACGCTTAAAAGCCAAACTTATCAGTACCTCGTTTGTATCCTGTCTGTGGTTACAGTATCCTTATTAGGGTTGACGGTACGGGAGGTGTTCGATTATAAAATCATTGGCTATTTACTGTTGTTTTTAGTATCAATACTAGCCATCTTTTTTGAAATAAAACCTGTTTTATTAGCCGCAATCTTGAGTGCTTTGGCTTTAGACTTTCTGTTTATTAAGCCTTATTATACGCTGCATATCGACAATGCTGAAGACACTTTGTTGTTATTGCTCTTTTTTATTATTGCTTTGATTAACGCGGTGCTGACTTATAAAATCAAACGCATGCAAAAGGCCATACATATGAAAGAAGCCCGTGCCAATACCATGAAACTCTACAATACCCTATTAGATTCCTTATCGCATGAATTGCGTACTCCTATAGCAGCTATTATTGGTTCAATCGATACCTTACAGCAAAAGAATGTGCAATTGTCTGAAGACAGCAAAGCCAATTTGTTTCATGAAATTGAAAAGGCATCAATGAAATTAAATTATCAAGTAGAAAATTTACTAAATATGTCCCGGTTGGAATCGGGGTATATCCTACCTAAATCGGATTGGTGTGATGTGAAAGAGTTAGCCTATAATGCTTGTAATCGCTTAACTGAGGAGTTAAAAGATCACAAATGGGTAGTACTTGCTGAGGAAGGGTTGCCGCTCTTTAAGTTAGACTACGGCTTGATGGAACAGATTTTATATAACTTGGTTTACAATGCTTCGCAATACACCCCTAAAGGCGCTAAGATTCAAATCGAAATTAAGTACGATGTAGACGCCGATTATGATGCGCATATGAATCTGATTAAGAAGTGCGTCGTTATCATTTCAGACGACGGGTACGGATTTCCAGAAGCTGAAATTGACAGAGCTTTTGATAAATTCTATCGTTTACAAAGTTCTAAAACGGGAGGGACCGGTTTAGGGCTATCAATCGTGAAAGGCTTTGTAGAAGCTCAAAATGGTACGATAGCATTGAGCAATGCTGAGGAAGGTGGTGCTGTGTTTGAAATGATTTTTGATGTAGATTGTTTGTCTACCAATACCGTTGAAAATGAATAGTGGGTTTTCTATACTAGTAATTGATGACGAGAGTCAAATCAGAAAGCTTTTGGAGATTACTTTGGAAGCTAATGGGTATAAATTACTCTTTGCTCTGAATGCCAAAGAAGGTATTACGATGGCTGCTAGTCATCAACCCGATTTGATTTTATTAGATTTAGGCTTACCCGATGAAGATGGACAAGTCGTTTTGAAACAATTGCGAGATTGGTATCATAACCCCATTATCATTCTTTCCGTTAAGAGTACGGAGGAAGAAATCGTTAAGGCATTAGACAATGGCGCTAATGATTATTTAACCAAGCCTTTTAGAACTCAGGAGTTGCTGGCCCGCATACGAACAGCTTTAAGGGGGAATTTTAATCAGAGTCAGGAGCCTGTTTTAACTTTTGGGGCTATTACGGTCGACTTTGTGTCCCGTATCATTAAAGTAAATGGCGAATTACTAAAACTTACCGCAACCGAGTACAACCTGTTTACCTTGTTGCTAAAAAACGATGGGCGGGTGTTGACCCATCAATACATTTTAAAAGAAATTTGGGGAAACGCTTATGCCAATCAAACCCAATACCTCAGAGTGTTTGTGGCTCAATTGCGCAAGAAAATAGAGGAAGATCCTAACCGTCCGAAATACATTCTCACCGAATCAGGGGTAGGTTACCGCTTTAATTCGGGCTAAAAACAACCAACCTATTTATCGTTTACTACCAACAGTGGAATCTTTTGTAGAACACCACTAAGGGCGACCCATGTTTAAAAATAACTCAAAATAATTATAAAATGAATCATACTACCCGTCAAAAAGTTACCGCAGTCAGTTTGCTAGTAGCCCTAGGAATTATCTATGGGGATATTGGAACGAGCCCGCTTTATGTGATGAAAGCGATTATTGGAGACAAACCCATTAATGAATTATTGGTCTATGGAGCCGTATCTTGCGTGTTTTGGACTTTGACCTTTCAAACGACCTTAAAATATATAGTGCTAACATTATCTGCCGATAACCATGGTGAAGGTGGTGTATTTTCTTTGTATGCCTTAGTAAAACGATTTGGCAAAGGACGTTTGGTTATCCCAACCATCTTAGGCGCTACGACCTTGCTGGCTGATGGGATTATTACACCACCTATTTCGGTGGCTTCTGCCGTGGAAGGACTAGGAGAGATTATTCCGGATATCCCGACCATCCCCATTGTGGTGGTTATTATTTCATTGTTGTTTGTTTTCCAACGCTTTGGCACGCAAAAGGTAGGTTCGATATTTGGCCCTGCGATGTTCATCTGGTTTTGTATGTTGTTTGTATTGGGCGTCTCTCAAATCATCTACCATCCTATGATCATTAAAGCCTTGAATCCAATGTATGGGTACGAGTTGTTGACACAATACCCTAAAGGGTTTTGGTTGTTAGGGGCGGTGTTTTTATGCACGACGGGTGCAGAGGCCTTGTATTCGGATTTAGGGCATTGCGGCAAAGAGAATATACGCATTACCTGGTTGTTTGTGAAAGTGAGTTTGGTCGTCAATTATTTAGGTCAATCGGCTTGGCTGATGAGTCAAGGCCGTCAGTTTTTAGAAGGTAGAAATCCGTTTTATGCAATCATGCCGCATTGGTTTTTATTGATAGGGGTTATCATTGCTACCTTTGCAACGATTATTGCTTCGCAGGCATTGATTAGTGGGTCGTTTACCTTAATCAACGAGGCAATATCCCTTAATTTTTGGCCTAGAGTGACCTTGAAGAATCCAACCAATTTGAAGGGACAAATCTATATACCTTCCATTAATACTATATTGTGGTTTGGTTGTATTTTAATGATCTTGTATTTTAAGAACTCAACCAATATGGAGGCTGCCTATGGTTTTTCCATCACCATCGCCATGATGATGACCACCGTCCTTTTAGCTTATTATTTATTATACATTAAAAAAGTACATCTGTCATTAGTCACTATTATTTTACTACTCTTTGCCGTTATAGAATTCTCCTTTTTTATAGCCAATGTATCTAAGATTAAAGAACGATGGATGTTTTTGTTCTTTGAGTTATTCATCTTTATGGTAATGTATGTTTGGTACTACTCTCGTAAAATCAATAACCGTTTCTTGAAGTTTACTAATTTGATGGAACAAACCCAAACACTGGCAACCTTGAGCGAGGATGATGCCATTCCTAAATATGCCACGCATTTGATTTATTTGTCCAAAGCGGATAAGACTTATGAGATTGAAGAGAAAATTATTAAATCGATTTTTGCTAAAAAGCCTAAACGGGCCGATGTGTATTGGTTTTTCCATATCAATAGAACGAATGATCCGTTTACGCTAAACTATGAAGTGGTAGAATTGTTGGACGATAAAGTAATTAAAATCATCTTGAACATCGGATTCCGAGTGCAACCAAAAGTTGAGTTGTACTTCAAGAAAATAGTACAGGATTTGGTTTCCCAAAATCAATTGAATCTGCACATCCGTCCAGATGGATCTACAAAATATAATTCGGAGCCCGACTTCAAGTTCATCATCATTGAGAAATTCATATCGGTTGAGAATGAGTTTGCTTTTAAAGAAGGTTGGTTGCTTACAACCTACTTCTGGCTAAAGAAATTATCCTTATCGGATGAGAAGGCCTTTGGATTAGATAAAAGCGATGTCGCAATCGAAGAATACCCGATGGTCTATTCCCCAGTAACTAACTTAGAATTAAATAGAAAATAAAATGAAACACTTACTCTTGGCTATCCCCTTACTGATGGGGTTGAACGGCTATGCTCAACAAGATACTATTAAAGAAAAGATGCCGTTTGACGGCATGGACATGACGTGGCAAAATGGTTCGGATCGAAGAACCGCCCCTCCTGTATTGGCTTCAAAGTATTTTACTGGTAGCGTGATGTTGGATGTGAATTACACCCATTCCTTTAATAATCCAAATGATAATACCGTTGTAGGTTCGACGGCCTTGGCACGCAATAACGAGTTTCAAGTCTCTAGTGCTAACCTAGGAGGAGACTTTAATTATGAGGGCGCGCGTGGCCGAATCATGATGCAATTTGGAACCCGTTCCACGGTAGTACCACGCAATGATTATAGTGTTTATCGCGGGCAGTACCAATTAGATAATGTTTACCGTTATTTATCAGAAGCTTATGCGGGGTACCATTTTAATAAATGGTATGGTATTAATGTGGATGCTGGGATGTTCATGTCCTATATCGGATTGAATTCCTATTATCAAGTGGAGAATTGGGAGTACCAAGCCTCCTTTACTTCGGATAATACGCCCTGGTATTTTAGTGGATTACGCTTGCAACTCTTTCCCACCAAACATTTGAAAGTAGAAGCATGGTTAATCAATGGGTGGCAAAGTTATGGCAAGTTCAACAGCATGCCAGGACTCGGAGGGAATGTGACGTGGTGTCCTAATGAGGCGGTTAAATTGTTGACCAATGATTATTATGGTACCGATGCTGCTGGATTGAAAAACCGTATACGATTCCATTCCGACAATAGTTTGCTGGTACGTTACTTTAATCAGCCAACGGCCAAAGGGATGAGCAAAGCCGCGTTCTCGACGACCTTTGACTTAGGGTTTGAGCAAGGGGATGGCGTAGGAGGATTTAACTGCTCGGCCAATAATCCTGCGCAGTATTTCTTGAGTGGAATGGTGTACAACCGCGTTTGGTTTAACAAAAATAAATTGGCGTGGACAATAGGAGGAGGATTTATGACCAATCCGGGTCGGTATTTAGTATTGTATCCAACAGGAGATGCTAGTCCGCTACCCAACCCAAGTAACCCCACGCAAACGGCTGGATCGCATCCTTTTAGTGCAAATCCGGGTGATGAGTTTAAAGGGTGGGATTGTTCCACTAATTTTGATTTTATGCCCAATCAAAGTATTACATTCCGAGTGGAATATGTACATAGAGAAGCGAATGTGCCTTATTTTGCGGGTAGTGGCGGCGTGACTTCTCCGACAGGATATACGACAACACCCTTGCCCAGTGATTGGGCGCCCGACTTGGTGAAAACGGAAAACCGTATCATTTTTGCAGTGCTGTTCCGAATCTAGTAGGTTTACTAAGGTGAAAAGCGAAAGGATCTACTAGTTAGAATCTTTCGCTTTTTTCTTTTGAAGAATGGGGTAGTAAGTTTATTAGTGCGCTATTAGTATCTTTTTGACTACGATAGCATTTTGGTTGTTTTCAATTTTACAAAAATAGATACCGTTGTTGATTTGCTCTAAACTAATCGAAAGCTCATTTGAATTGGCTTCCACTTCCATAATAACTTTTCCTGTAATGTCCAATATAGCAACTTTTTTAAGGGTATCGTTGGGTACTTTTATCGTTAAGAATGCATTGGCAGGATTCGGCAGGACTTGGGTAATAAAGGCATTCTGAGAGACCGTGTTTAAAGCACAAAGACTTTGGTCTCCGGGTAGGTTTTCATCGATCCACGCGATTCTAGTCGCAATCCAATTTTTAAACCGAGTCACTTGTCCGGCAAAGGTGTTAGGATCTGCATCGACTTCTGGTGTTCCTGTTGGGGCGCCAAGGTTGCCCCATTTTTCAAAATGTCTTGCTTGAGCTTGGTTCAGATACGCTGCTGTTTGGTCGATGTAATTAAAGATATACGGCAAACTCAAAGTGGAATTGCGCAACAAGTTCCATCGGCAACGCAAGTTGTTTTGGAAGTTAGCATCTTGAAGCAAACGAACATACCAGCCAGGCGAATTCACGTCGGGACCACAATCATTGACTAAGTAGGCCCAACCCGAACCATCGGTCGCTGCAAAAATCGGACATTCATTGATGTTTTTCCAAGCCCAATCGAAATCCCAAACGGGACCTGCTTTTAGTTTTGCCATAGCACTATTTGAATCTTTATCCTTGTGAAAATAGCTGCTCTTTTTGAAACCATCATTATTTCTAGCCAATTCATTGACAATGAAATAATCTAGGAACGAGGTTTCACTAAGGTATTTTTTATAACCCGTCGCAGGGTTCGCAAAGTTAGGGCTGTACAAGGCCGTTTCAAATTGATTAATAAAATCTTGGATATAGGCTTTTTGTTCTGTAGTAATATCGACGTCACTAGGATAATGGTAGGCCAATCCTATGGTATAATCAGGGTGGTCAATGGGGTGATTGTTGAGTTCCCAACCAAGAGCCGTGTCCCAATAATCATTTTTAATAATGTACCCACCGGTAAGATTGATGCCTGAATTCTCCGTAGGCTCCAGTTTGGCTATATTCACTCGGTTGTTATCTCGCTTTATGGTTTCGTTAAATAAAAAGACCCCTTGATAACTGCCGTTGACTACTACTTCACAATACTTGTTACGGGTGGCATAATGACCCATTTCGCTGAACAGTTTATAGGCCAATTGATTGCGCATGAATACCTTATCGTTATAGTTGGCAATCAGTGCCCAATCATGTTCTATGGGCATTCCCAGTAGCGACACATTGTTTTCGGTGCCGTCGGTATTTAAGGTCGTAATTTTATAAGGTTTTTGCGGAAGGGATTGGGAATAATTCCCGCGCAATTCGATGCTAATACTTCCGTTATAATTGTTGGGTGTATCGGTTACATAGTTGGTGGCGCCAGTACCGTTGTCTATGATTTTCATGGTGCCCACGATAGCAGGTTCGTCTAGGATTGTGGTATCTGTGGTAATAATTACAATCGGCAAATTAGAAGCGGTAAATACAAACGGAATACTCGCATTGGCTCCAAAGGTTACACTCCAATTCAATAAGTTGCCCTCATCTTGTCCGAATACATCAACGATGCGAAGGGTCCAAACGCCATTACCATTTTGGCCGTTGTTGAAGTTTCCCAAGGACTCTTCAGGTTTGAAGGTGCCTGAAAAGGGGGCACTGTATGTACTGATCAAGTTGGTAGAGGATTGTGACAGACAAGTATTAGTGAAATTGTCTTGGTCAGAGCCTACACCTGAGAACAGCGCAACACTTGTGCCATCCGGAGCTACTAAGGATACTTTTAAATCAGAGTCCCACGTATGATTGATGTTGAGGCATACTTGTACGACACCCAAGTTTGAATTTAAGGTGTTTTGGCTTAATCCAGTTACGTTTAGGGGAAAGTCAATGTCTTGTTGGTTGTCCGTAATTACCCCACCCGTTCCGCTGAATGTTTGAGAAAAACAGCAAAGAGAGTAAAAGAGGATTAGTAGTACGAGTATTTTTTTCATGCTTTTAAAGTAAGGTCGGTTGGAAAGTTAGCTACTAGCAGTCGGCCATGTTAACTGCGACAGCGAGTCCTCCTTCGGAGGTTTCTTTGTATTTCGAGTTCATGTCTTTGGCGGTTTGCCACATGGTATCGATGACTTTGTCTAACGGCACTTTGGCATTCTTCGCATCGGTTTCTAGGGCGAGTTCGGCAGCATTAATGGCTTTAATAGCGCCCATAGTATTGCGTTCGATGCACGGTATTTGCACTAGTCCACCAATAGGGTCACAAGTTAAACCTAAGTGGTGTTCCATGGCAATTTCGGCGGCCATTAGGACTTGGTCCGGGGTGCCACCCATGACTTCGCACAAAGCTGCTGCCGCCATTGCAGAGGACACTCCTATTTCGGCCTGACAGCCTCCCATGGCAGCAGAGATCGTAGAACCTTTCTTGAAGATGCTGCCTATTTCACCAGCTACCATGAGGAACTGTTTGATTTGCTTTTCGTCGGCTTCATGGTTTTCGATGACCATGTAGTACATTAAAACGGCGGGGATCACTCCGGCACTCCCGTTGGTAGGCGCTGTAACGACTCTTCCTAAGGCAGCGTTAACTTCATTTACCGCCAGGGCAAAGCAGCTTACCCATTTCAGGATTTGGCGGAACTTTACTTCAGTTTTACGGATGGTTTCTAGCCATTCTTGGGGATTGGAGTAATTAGCAAGACCGATGAGGCCTTGGTGCATGTCAAAGGCACGACGGCGTACGTTCAATCCACCTGGTAAAATGCCTTCCGAGTGGCAACCTATATACATACATTCAAGCATCGTGTTCCATATCCGCATTAGTTCGCTATGTACTTCTGCTTCAGGGCGCATGGCTATTTCATTGGCGAATACAATCTCTGAAATCAACTTGTTTTCTTTTATCGTATAGGCTAACAGCTCGGCAGCATTTTGAATTTGGAACGGGAAGGCGCATTTGATTTGCTGTTTCTTTTTAGCATTGCTCCGTTCTTCTTTTACCACAAAGCCACCTCCTATAGAATAGAACGTTCCAATATAATCATTCCCGTCGTTAAGGTGTGCGGTAAAGGACATCCCGTTGGCATGAAAGGACAGGAAGTTTTTATTGAATACGATGTCGGTTTCTGCGTTGAACGGCAGTAGTAGGGTATTGGCCAATTTAATTTGGTGGCTCCCTTGTATGGTTTTTACAATTCCTTCTATATCTTGTACTGGTATGTATTCTGGGTCTTGACCACTTAGGCCAAGCATAACGGCATAATCCGTGGCGTGTCCTTTCCCGGTTAAGGATAAGGATCCATATAAATCTACTTTGATGCCCGTTACTTTCGAAAAGAGTTGTTCTTCTTTTAGTTCGTTTAGAAAGCGTTCTGCGGCACGCCAAGGGCCAAGGGTGTGTGAGCTCGAGGGCCCCACGCCAATTTTGAGCATATCAAAAACGGAAATGCATTCTTCCATAGGTACTATATCGATTTAGTAAAGCAAATATAGCTAAATAGCCTTTAGCAATAAACAGGGAAACGTTAAAAGGTAGCGGTCTTATTTCGATGCAAATTCGCCTATGTGCCATAGCACTCCCGAGGGGTCGTGTATAAAGCACTCTTTACCCCAGTCAAAGGTATGAATGGGTACCAGTTTAACGTGCTCATAACGGGAGGGTAAGTCGAGCGCAACTAGGTGGTTCCAATACGAATCTAAGTGGGATACCTCCAAAAAAACCATGGTGTTGTCAATCCAATCTTTCACGTAGGCGTCTTGCAGGTAGAAGCCAAAGTCATTCATTTTAAAATAGGATAGGTTTGGCGATAGGATTACTTCTTCAAATCCCCAATCGCTATAAAACTGGCGGGATAGGTTGTATTGGGTTGCTCCTATAAAAGGGCGTATGCTGTTGATTTGTGGTTTCATTATTTTGAAATAAGTCTTATGGATTGAATGGTAAAAATAACATTTTTTAGAATTTATCGATGTAATTATATGGGGCTCTCTTTGTAATTAATCTATTTTTATTCTATTCATGTGTTTATTATTGTTTTTGAACGACACTTTAATTCGTATGGCCGACTTTGGATTAGTTTGAGATTATGGAGCCGTAATTTTGAAAGCCAAATTTGGTTTAGAGACTGATAGCCCCAAATAAATAAAATTATGAATACTAGTAATTACAGTTTGAAGTACGTTTTTATCCTTCTGTTTTTTGTCCATCTAACAACGGTTAGGTCACAAGAGCAAGATTTTAATAAATTATCCGTGGAGGCCAATTTTGGTTTTGGGAAACCTATTACACCATACGCTCCAAAATATTTTAGCTCAAAGGACAACAGTTATTTCGCTTTTAATGCCGTGAACCATTTTGATGTTGGTGTGCGCTATATGTTTTCATCCCGTTTTGGATTGAGGTTCGGGGTCGAGTCGGTTGCCATAAAAAATGCAAGTGGTAGTAGTTCATTGCCCTTTGAAACCCAATTGTATCGTACTAGTGTGCAAGGCGTAATGAATTTAGGAAGGGTACTGCAATTTGATGAATTTACTTCTCGAATCGGTTTGTTAGTGCACGGAGGTTTGCAGGTGAGTCGATTAAAAGTTGAAGAAGGATTTAATCGTAATAAAGTTGATACGGATGGTGGTTTTGTAATTGGGATTACTCCCTTAATAAAACTAGCAGATCATTTTGCATTTTCGACTGATTTTTCTTTTTCGGGAAATTTTAGACAGCATCTTAATTGGGATGGTTCTTATGTAGAAGACCGCAAGAACCTATTTGGAATTATGCATGACCTGACTTTTGGTATTACCTATTATATCGGTAAAAATACGAATCATGCGGATTGGTATTGGAACGATCGATCCATTATTAAGACACAAAAAATGGAGGAGTATGAAGCTAAAATCAAGGAATTAGAAGAAGATAGCGATAAGGATGGTATTCCAGATCATTTAGATTTAGAGAAGAATACCAAGTTTGGTGCTGTAGTAGATTCTAAAGGTAGAACAATAACGTATGATAAGCCAATAGTTTCAGGTACTCCAGTTTTAGTTAATTCCAAAGAAAGCGAATTCAAAGCTATTTTTGAAAATGCAAATAATGAAATATTCTTCGACTTTAATCAAGTGAATCCGAATAAAGACTCCAAAAGGAAAATACTTGAAATCATACTGTACATGAAAAAGTACCCTGAAACTAAAGCTGTTTTGAATGGATATACCGACAACAAAGGAGGAGATGATTTTAATAAACGATTAGCTCTTAGACGTTCGTTAAAAATTAAAGAAATAATGTCCTTATATGGTGTTGCTGAGGATCGAATAAGTTTGGTCTCGAAAGGAATAGATGAATTAATCTCTGCCGAAGGCGACGTTAGTGCTTTGGCTTTGGCTAGAAGGGTAGTGATTGTTATTGAGTAATTAGTTTTAATAGCATTCTATTGGTAATCCATAGGGGTCGGCTGTAAAGGTAAAGCGATTGCAAGTTAACTCAGCGGTACGGATGGGTTGTGTGGTAAATCCGTTATTCTTATTGTTCATGATAAAGTTTGAGTAATAGTAGGGCTAGGTTAGGGTCTACCGTATTGATTTTGCCGGTCTGGATGGATATTCCTATACCGTTCGGATACATGGCATAATCGGCACCGTTGAGACCAAGGCCTGAAAAGCTTAAAAAAGTACTTTCGCTACCGATTTTACCTTGCAGCCAAAACGTCGTTCCCGTAAAACCTCCTTTATTGATTCGGTAGGCTTCTCCCTCTTTTAAGCTATAGGAGGCATAGGCACCCGCACCTATTTTGTATTTCACCCCGTTTAGCTTATAGCCTTGCGTTTTGCTTGAGGTTAGGTCTTCATGACCAAAGATATAAACTGTGTTTTGGGGTAGGAGCGTATTGTTGGTTATCAAGAGTTCTTCTGTTCCGTAATAAGTGGATACGACGAGCTCGGCTCTATCGTTGTCTAGCGTACTAAATTGCTCGAGGCGGTAGGCATTGGCGCCCATTTCTTGGGCTTTATTTTTAAGAGTATAGTATAAATACGTTAGGTTCTTCAGGCTACCCGTAGCTTGAATTTTGGCAACAAAAACGGCTTTGTCTATGTCGGTACTATCGGATAGGAAAATAAAATCTAGGTGTTGGCTTTTAAGTAGTGCGTTGCTTTGCGAAAGTACTTTAATGGGTTGCCCAAATGCTAGACTCGATAAGGCTATGATAAATAAACATAGTATTGGTCTCATAGGCATAACTATAGCGTATCAAGTGAGGCACTAAAATAGCGATTTCTGCTGTAAACAGCAATGGTGATGACGGTTAATTTGTAACAGGAAACTTAATGGTGAATGTCGTTCCTACATTGAGTTTGCTTTCTAAACTTATTTCGCCGCCCATAACTTCGACTTGGTATTTCGTGATGAATAAGCCAATTCCTTTAGCATCTTTATTGGTACTGAAGGTTTTGTACATCCCAAAAAGGTCGTCACGATGTTTTTCTACATCAATACCAATGCCATTGTCTTGCACCTTTAAGGTTAGAGTGTTGCCTTCTTCTTTACAATTGATTTCGATTGCGGGCGTTCTATCGGGGTGGCCGTATTTTATAGCGTTCGATAATACATTATGCAAGATGCTTTCAATGTAGGCTGCATTGGCAAAAAGAGCCGTATTAACGGGAATGTTATTGCGGATGACAGTGCCTTTCGCATCCATTTGCATTTGAAGTGCTTGCGTAGTTTTATCGGCATAATTATGCAGGTAAACCTTTTCGTAAGTAAGCGATGCTAGGTTTTGTGCGGCTACAATTTCGTTTAAATGACTAATGGTTTCACTGAAACGATCGGAAAGGCGAAACAAGAAACCCATTAGTTTCGTTCGCTCTTCTTCTTTAATATCTTCTTCTTTTAAGACTTCAACAATAGAAGAAAGACCATCGGCATACGACTTTAAATTATGTGAAATAGCATTGGAAAAATTAAGTAGCATCTGGTTTTGATTCAGATACACTTGATTCGTTTTTTGCAATTTTTCTTCGGATAATTTGAGGGCTGAGATGTCTGTAATGTAGGTGTAAAAACCAACAGTTTCATGGCCTACTTTATCCGGAAAGTAATTTGCTAAAGCATAGCGAACCTTCCCAGAAGGAGTTGTTATCTCACGCTCGAAGGTTTGAGATTTTCCTTCGAGAACGCCATTTACATAGGGTTCGTTTAAGGCATATACCGGCCCTAGTAATTCCGATAACGACATTTTATTGATCATTTCCTCTGGTGTTTTGCCAAACCACTTTAGATAGGTTTTGTTGGCAAAACGACAAATTTGATCCTTATCCCAGTACGCCAGCATGGCAGGAACTTGCTCAGCTAATTTACTTGATAATTCATTTGGGGGTTGAATTTTATCAATCATTCTAATAATATTGTGGTACTATTCTTTACAATTTTAAGTAATTAAAATATATTTTAAAAGGGTAAGGTGTTCTTTTTTAGTGTTTTTATGAAACTTTTAACATTTGTTCATTATCAAGGTTAATGTTTCTTCTCTTTTACGTCAAACATGATTTAACTGTCTAATTATTAGCTTATTTACATTGTCGTTACCATCGGTTTATAAGAAAGAAAACAAGATCTGGTTCTCGTAGCGTTTTCCAACATGAATTTGTATTTTTGGGGATCCAATTACCACACTTATGAAACTAGTACTTTCTCCAGCTAAATCCCTTAATTATGAAACAGCGGTTCCCACCGCGTTGTATTCAGAACCTTTGTTCTTAAAGCAGGCATCGATAATCCAAAAAACGTTGAAAAAGAAAAAGCCTAACGTGTTATCCGAGTTGATGGATATTTCAGATAAGCTGGCCGAACTCAACTGGCAACGCAACCAAGAATGGCATACCCCGTTTACCCCAGAGAATGCCCGCCAAGCGATCTATGCTTTCGACGGGGAGGTGTATGCCGGAATAGATGCTTACAGTTTGACGCCTGAACAAGTAGCCAACTTGCAACAAAAAGCACGCATCCTATCTGGTTTGTATGGCGTGTTAAAACCGTTGGATTTGATGCAGGCCTACCGCTTAGAAATGGGAACGTCCTTGCCCATTGGTAAAAACAAAAACTTGTATGAGTTTTGGAAAAAGACCGTGACTAAAGCGTTGAATGACGAACTCACGAAAGGCGAGTTATTCCTCAATTTGGCCAGTAACGAATATTTCAGTGCAGTGGATGCGAAGGCACTTAAGGTCCCGGTTATTACACCGGAGTTCAAAGATTACAAAGATGGCAAACTCAAAATGATAAGTTTTTTTGCCAAAAAAGCCCGCGGCATGATGGTGCGGTACATCCTAGACACCCAAGCAGAAACTATCGAGGACTTGAAATCATTTAATTATGAAGGGTACGGTTTTGATGGCAATTTGAGTAAAGGGAACGTTTTAGTGTTTACGAGATAGTTCCAGTCTAAAGTCGCAGTTTGTAGTTATTGATTTATTGGTTACTATAAATTTTGAATTATAACGTTAAAAAAGGTTGTACAGGTACTAGGACGGTAGTTCTTTTTTATCGTCTACTTCCCTACACGATAAGTACCCTTGGGAACCCCTATGCCTATTGGGCTGAAAAATCACCATGGTCTTTTGCGCAAATCACCATGGTCTTTTGTGCAAATCACCATGGTCTTTTTATGAAATCACCATGGTCTTTTTATGAAATCACCATGGTGATTTAAAAGACGGAACGGGAGACACTAAGCAAGAGTAAGGAATAAGTCGGGTGAAGTTAGAAGTTACTTCCCCGATGGCGCAGACTTGCAGTCCGTGCCTTAACCGTCCCTTAACTAAAATTTACCAATGAAGTGTAGTAAGGATATTTGTTTTGTTCTTAGTTTTTATATTTCTACGAATTGCAACACGATGGCGCGGACTTGCAGTCCGTGCCTAGCTCCACAATGTTTCCCATGGAAAGGCAAAGTGTCACGATGGCGCGGACTTGCAGTCCGTGCCTAGCTCCAAGTTTTCCATAGAAAGGCCGACACGATGGCGCGGACTTGCAGTCCGTGCCTTAACCATGCCTTAACTAAAATGTACCCATAAAG
>JBJONL010000007.1:0-10643 GCA_046051865.1 Bacteroidota bacterium
TTAGCAGGAACAAAAGAATCCCCCGGAGAGACGATTATCTTTGAAGGGCGTAAGTTTAAGTCTTATCGAGGTATGGGTTCGGTAGAGGCCATGCAAGAAGGCTCTAAAGACCGTTATTTCCAAGATGTAGAAGATGATATTAAGAAATTGGTTCCTGAAGGAATTGTGGGTCGTGTACCTTATAAAGGTGAATTAAACGAAAGCATGCAACAGTTCATTGGCGGTTTAAGAGCTGGTATGGGGTATTGTGGTTCTAAGGACATCCCTACCCTGCAAGAGACCGGACGTTTTGTTAGAATTACTTCAAGTGGTATTACCGAAAGTCACCCGCATAATGTAACAATTACTAAAGAGGCACCGAATTATTCTAGATAAGCACGGTTCTTCAAATAATACAAAAGGCATAAGTATAAAACTTATGCCTTTTTTTATGGGTACGATCGGAATTAGATTCCGGTGTAATTACTTGGTGTTATTTGCATTAACTCGGCTTTAATATCCTGTGAAACGTTGAGGGTTTGGATAAAGTTATGAATAGATTCTTTGTTCATAACTTCGTTTGTTCGTGTTAGGCCTTTTAAAGCCTCATATGGATTAGGATAGGCTTCACGACGCAGGATCGTTTGAATGGCTTCGGCTACTACGGCCCAATTCTTATCAAGGTCTTCGGCGAATTTGGCTTCGTTGAGCAATAATTTATTTAAGCCTTTTAGGGTTGCTTCGAACGCGATGATAGTATGTCCGATAGGCACACCTATATTTCTTAGTACGGTACTATCCGTTAAGTCCCTTTGCAATCTTGAGATAGGAAGCTTGGCTGATAAATGTTCGAAAATAGCATTAGCCAAACCTAAGTTTCCTTCAGAGTTTTCAAAATCAATCGGATTTACTTTGTGTGGCATGGCAGAAGAGCCGATTTCGCCAGCTTTAATCTTTTGTTTGAAATAGTCCATGGACACATAGGTCCAAATATCACGGTCTAAATCGATTAGTATGTTATTGATGCGTTTTAACGCATCGAAAAAGGCTGCGAAATGATCGTAGTGCTCGATTTGTGTCGTCGGGAACGAATGGTGTAGCCCAAGGGTATCTTCTACGAACGAAGTTCCGAATTGCTTCCAGTCGGTGTTGGGGTATGCCACATGGTGTGCGTTATAATTCCCGGTTGCGCCACCAAACTTAGCTGCGAAAGGAATATTAAACAACTGTCGCATTTGTTCTTCTAAGCGTTCTACGAAAACTAAAATTTCCTTTCCTAGACGTGTTGGAGAAGCAGGTTGGCCATGCGTACGTGCAAGCATTGGAATATCTTTCCATTCCATAGCTAGCTCTTTTAATTTAGCAATTACAGCAATTAAACCTGGTAAGTACACCTTTTCAAAAGCGTCTTTAGTGGACAACGGTATGGCGGTATTATTTATGTCTTGTGATGTTAATCCGAAGTGGATAAACTCCTTATAGCTGCTTAATCCTAGCCCTTCAAATTTATCTTTGATAAAATACTCTACTGCTTTTACGTCGTGGTTGGTTGTCTTTTCCGTTTCTTTAATCCACAGGGCATCCTCTGTTGTAAAATTAGTGTAAACCGTTCTTAAGTTGGAATAAACCGACTTGTCGATGGCTTTTAATTGGGGTAGATCGGCTTCGCATAAAGCGATGAAGTACTCAACCTCTATTAGCACGCGGTATTTGATTAACGCTTCTTCAGAGAAATAGGTCGCTAGTCCTTTGGTAGCTTTTCTGTAGCGGCCGTCTATAGGCGAAATGGCATTGAGTGTAGTTAATGACATGATTAGTGAGTTGTTTTGAGGTGCAAAAATAACTATTAGTTATAAGTTATTAGTTATGAGTTATGAGTTTTTTTGAAGCAAAGCGACTAATTTATCTTTTAAAATTGGAACTCCTTCGGTTGCTTTCATGGGAATAACTTCTAGGGGATTTTTTAGATTATGGATAGCGGCTGGTTTCGGGTCTATGTAAAAAAGAGGCACGTTTTCTGGTGCGTATTGAAGTAGACTAGCTGCAGGATATACTTGAAGTGAAGTCCCAATTACAACTAAATAATCCGCTTTTTCTGTGAGGGTTATGGCTTCTTCTAAGACAGGTACTTCTTCCCCAAACCAAACGATATAGGGACGCAGTTGGATTCCCTGTGCATCAGTATCCCCGAGTCTTACATCCCCTTGACAATCGAGTATTTGTTTGGGAGGCCGGCAATCACTGGCTACTTTTAAGAGTTCGCCATGCAAGTGCAGCACCTTACTACTCCCCGCTTGTTCGTGAAGGTTGTCTACGTTTTGAGTGATAATTTGAACATCGAAATGCGTTTCCAATTCGGCCAACACTATATGGCCATGGTTAGGACTAACCTCTAGTAATTGGCGTCGTCGTTGGTTATAAAAATCTAGCACTAGTTGTTTGTTTTTGAGCCAACCCTCATAGGATGCTACTTGCATAATATCGTGTCCTTCCCAAAGGCCATCGGCGTCTCTAAAGGTTTTGATACCGCTTTCAGCCGAGATTCCGGCACCGGTTAGTACGACTAATTTCTTTTTCATTGTTAGAATTTGATTTTAAAACTAAGCAAAATTGTTATTTTTGGCAAAATTAATTACATGATTGACCTTGAATACTTAGCTTATCTCGAAGGCTTTCTGACGGAGAATCGGAAAGAGCGTTTTGCGGATGTTTTAGCGAATCGCACGAATCATTTTACTATAGCTGTTGAAGATGTGTTTCAATTTCACAATACAAGTGCTGTAATGCGTAGCTGTGAAGTCTTTGGTATCCAGGAAATTAATATCGTAGAACAGCGTTTTGGCAAGGATATCGATAAGGAGATCGCAATGGGGGCTCAGAAATGGGTAGACATTAATAAGTTTGAAAACATTACAGATTGTATTGATACGTTGCGTGCTAAGGGGTATCAAATTATTGCCACTACCCCACACAATGATTCATGTTTGCTTCATGATTTTGATGTAACGCAAAAGAGTGCCTTATTTTTCGGCACTGAGAAAGAAGGTTTGTCGGATGATGTAATGCGTAATGCCGATGGTTACTTGAAGATTCCCATGGTAGGATTTACCGAGAGTTTGAATATTTCGGTCTCTGCGGCTATCATCATACAGGATATTACTACCCGTTTACGACAATCCAATATTAACTGGCCACTCAGTGATATGGAATTGTTAGAAAAGCGCTTGGTTTGGGCTAAAAACAGCATTAAAGACATCAAACGCATCGAGGAGCGTTATTATGCTGCCACTTAATTACTCTTTAATGTACTTCTCGTGTTTTTTAGTCAGTACTTTATATTGTTCGTAGCATTCACTTATAGCATCCATTATTTGGAGATCATTGGCCGATTTTATAAAAGACTCGGAATAATTGCAATGTTGAAGTATTTCAGCAATTTCTTTTTTATTAACGCCTAGGAGGACTGAAATGGTCTCGCGGTCAAATTTTGATTCTAGTAAATTCCTTACAGTATCATCTTTCTTCATTTGCTTTAGCTTTTTTAGTTCTTTGGGTTTGTTACCAAAGAAGTTATAGAGCATATCGGCGGGATTAAAAATAGACCCTAATACCCTTGTAAATGCGTTTGGTGAGCTTTCTCCAGCTTCATAAGCTTGTGGAAGACCAGAAATACTATAGCGGTAGTTTTCTTTCTCGGGAATAAGTTTAGAATCGATTTCGAGATAACCTGTTAAATCGTATTTTTTGACAATGACTTCTTCAAGGGCTATGGCTTTTTCGGTTAGCATAATTTTGGCGGTACCATTTTTAAGCCAGTCATTTGTTACTCTTATGCGTAAGGATTGAAAACCAAGTAGCGATAAATGCAGTGTATCGTTAACACTTACTTCTAATTCAAAGAAACCTTTTGGATTAGTTACAGTGCCTTTAACTTTATTTAGATTAATGATGTTTACATTCGCAATAGGTGCTAACGTATTATCGTTTACTATGTTCCCCGTAACTTTTAAAGCGATGGGTGTTTCTTGTGCCTGCGTTGTAATGGCGAAAAATATGAAAAGAAAAGCCGTAAAATATCTCATGGTTACGTTTGATGGTTTAAAAGTATGAAACTCTTTTAAGATATTATAAAGATTGCTATCAGAATTAGAACAAAATTAACAAAAGGGTGAAATTCCAATGGTGAAATTCCAAATCTCAGCACTTTGTAAATTGTTTAAAAAAAAGAACTCCAATTTTTAAGTAAAATTGGAGTTCTTAGGGCAACCCTTGTTTTTAGGTTCCTATCTAACTATTTTAAAAACCTTAGCTTTTTCTTGGTCGTCTGCTTTTAGCTGCCTCGAACGAACGTCCTGCAGGTTTGTCCGCATTACCTTCGGCAGAACGTCTTGGTGCTCTTTCTTCTCTTTGGAAGGCCCCTGGTTCTCTTCTTGGGGCACTAGAACTTCTTTCGCTGCGGAAACCAGCTTCTCTTGGCCCTGGGCTTCTATCACTGCGGAAACCACCTTCTTTTCTTGGACCGAAACTACCGCCTCCGTTTCTTGGGGCCGCGTTTCTACTTCCAAATCCACCAGAACTTCTGCGATCTCCGCCGCCACTTCTTCCGTTGTGGTCTCGGCGCTCGCGGCTGCCTCCATCGTTTTTAGAAATTTCTACGTTGATACGACGTCCATTAAGATCAAAACCGTTAAGGATTGACATTACTTTATCGGTATGTTCGCCATCGGTATTGAAGAAGGAGAATCCTTCTTTGACATCCACTTTGAATACGTCATCGCGCCCTAAATCAAGTGTTTCTTTTAAGAAGTCTTTTAATTGCATCCAATCGAAATCATCTCTTGAACCGATATTAACAAAATAACGAACAGGATCTCCAGCACGGATTTCTCTCGGCTCAGAACTACGTTCAATGCGTTCTCCTTTTTCTCCCGATAAATCGCGTTTCTTTTTATAGTAATTGATGAAACGGTTGAATTCAACAGACACCATTTTCTTGATTAGTTCTTCTTTCGATAGTCCGTCAAGTACTTCGTTAATCGCTGGTAAGTAGTTATCAATTTCGTGATCTACTTCGGTATCTTTGATTTTGTTAGCTAAGTGAAGTAACTGGATTTCGCATATTTCCATTCCGCTAGGGATGGTTTTTTCTTGAAACTTTTGTTGGATGATTCGTTCTATGGAAGCAATTTTGCGCAGTTCACTTTTGGTGATGATTACGATAGAAGTCCCTAATTTCCCTGCACGACCGGTACGACCTGAACGGTGGTTGTAGGTTTCTATTTCGTCTGGCAATTGGTAGTTAACTACGTGAGTAATGTTGTCTACATCGATACCACGGGCGGCTACATCAGTCGCTACTAGCATTTGGATTTGGCGACCTCTAAACGACTTCATTACCCCATCACGTTGTGCTTGCGATAAATCTCCGTGAAGTGCAGCGGCGTTGTATCCGTCTTCAATTAGTTTTTCGGCAACGGCTTGAGTATCTCTTTTCGTTCTACAGAACACTACAGAGAAGATATCAGGGTTAGCATCAGCTAAACGCTTTAAAGCTTCGTAGCGGTCTCTTGCGTTTACGCAGTAGAATTCGTGTGACACTGTCGCTGATCCCGAGTTTTTAGTTCCTACGGTTACTTCCGCAGGCTCGTTCATGAATTTTTTGGCAATTCTAGCTACTTCTGCAGGCATAGTTGCTGAGAATAACCAAGTGTTTTTTTCGTCGGGAGTATCGGATAAGATCGATACAATGTCTTCATAGAATCCCATGTTTAACATTTCGTCTGCTTCGTCTAGAATACAGAAGTTGATGTTTTTAATGTTTACAAGACCTCTATTAATCATATCTTGCATTCTACCTGGAGTAGCTACAATAATTTGGGCTCCACGTTTTACTTCTCGTGCTTGTTCTGTAATGCTTGCACCACCATAAACTGCCACTGTATGTAAACCTTTTACATATTTTGAGTATTGTTTAATCTCGTTGGTGATTTGTAAGCACAGCTCACGTGTTGGGGATAAAATTAATGCTTGTGTACTTTTGTCTTCAGCATCTAATTTTTGAATTAGCGGGAAACCAAAAGCTGCTGTTTTCCCTGTTCCTGTTTGTGCTAAAGCTACTAAGTCAGTGTTTTGTTCCAATAGTACTGGAATCGCTTTTTCTTGCACTTCTGACGGATTCTCAAATCCTAGATCTTTGATCGCCAGCAGTAACGATTCATTCAGACCTAATTGTTCAAATTTATTCATATATTATTTTAAATTGGGTGCAAAGGTAGTCTTTAAATACCATATAGCCTAATTTGTTAGCTATTGATATTTAATAAGTTACATTTTATTTATTTGGATTGCGGCGGATTAAAGCCTTATGGAATCCCTTTTCACCCAAATATTAGTAATTTTCAAGGGTTAGAAATTCTACTAATTGTTTCACGGCTAGTCCACGGTGGCTTATTGCAGCCTTCTCTTCGAGGGTTAATTCAGCGAAGGTTTTAGTATACCCTACCGCTTTGAATATGGGATCATAACCAAAGCCGTTGGTTCCTATTTTTTCGGTAATAATCTCGCCATCCACACTCCCGGTAAACAGCTGTTGCTTTCCTTGTAGATTGAGGCAAATTACCGTTTTGAAGTTTGCTTTCCTCGACCCTTCAGTAGCTAAATTAGCTAGAACTTTGTCCATATTATCATTAGCATCCCTTTGTTCGCCAGCATATCGAGCGGAGTACACCCCCGGCTCCCCACCTAGCGCTTCAATTTCGAGTCCAGTATCATCAGCGAAGCAATCGTAGCCGTAGTTTTGTTTTATATAATTGGCTTTTTGGATGGCGTTGCCCTCAATGGTCGCTGCTGTTTCTGGAATGTCTTCTAGGCAGCCGATATCCTCTAGGCTAAGCACTTGAATTGATTTAGGAAGTAAAATCTGTATTTCTCTGATTTTGTTTTTATTATTAGAAGCAAAGATTAGTTTCATGCCGTGAATATTTTAAATTAGATGAGCGCAAAGATACAGTGGAAAAATGAGAACCTAAAATGAACTATAAGTAAGCTTTGCACTAGTGCGCTAGCCTACTTACTTATTAACCGGATTAATCCTTTGGCTAGTAGCATTGTCTCTATAAGGAGTACTACTATATCAGTACTATATTTCAAGGTTTGTCAAGGAGTATTCATTTTTAAAAAGTAACTATGGGAACATTAAAAGGCTTAGTTCGGTTTACTGGAAGTTTTGATGGGTTGAGCTTCTACGAGGGACGGCAAGGCACTATTATAGTTAGGGCTACTGGAGGTTTTAAAGGAGAGGCGATTCGAACAAAGCCTAACTATCAGCGGACAAGAGAAAATGCGCAGGAATTCAAGCAAGTCGTGGAAGCAGGTCGGTTTTTTCGCATGGCCCTTCGGCCTTATTTGGTTCCCATGCGCATTCCGTATGGGCATAATAGAGTGGTCCAATTGTTTCATGCTATTAAAATGCATGACAATAGTAATTTGAGGGGATAGCGCACCGTGGCTCAGGGGTTTGAAACAGCCGCAGGAAGAACCTTAGCACACGGGTTTGAATTTGACCTTCGGCATCGCGTTTCTCACTTATTCCCAGTAGCTTATCACTTTTTTCCTGAGGTAGGTACTCTAGCATTGAATGCTTTTTCGGGCCATATTGTCCAATTCCCTGAAGGAGCCACTGTAGCCACTTTGAGTTTTGTCTTGCTGCGTTTTGACTTTGAACAGTTAAAGCACCGGTTATCAGAAGAATGCCTTTTGTCTTTTGAAAGATATGACGAGGTTCCTTCAACCTCCCTTGCTGTTGCTTTGCCTGCTGGTGCTGGAGTATTGATTGGGGTACTGCACATTGGTTATTTTCAAGAGGTTTCAGGAGCATTATTGCCCTTACAAACCGTCGGTATGCAGTTGTTACTGTAACAACATTAGTGAATAATAGAAACAACAAAAGCAATTACCTGCACTACTACAAAGTTGGTTTCCCTCTAATTAATTATGAAAATTTTATATTTTCAATTATTAGGAGTAAACTTTTTTTATAATTACTTTTGCTTCGTTTTTTAATACACTTTACAATGGTAAAAGATTTATTCGAAAGAATACAAAACAATAAAGGTCCCCTTGGAAAATGGGCTTCTCAAGCAGAAGGATATTATGTATTTCCAAAATTAGAAGGTGAGTTAGGACCGAGAATGCAATTTCATGGTAAGGACATATTGAACTGGAGTTTGAATGACTATTTGGGGTTAGCTAATCATCCTGAAGTACGTAAGGCTGATTCTGAAGCTGCTGCACAATATGGAGCAGCCTATCCTATGGGGGCGCGCATGATGAGTGGTCATACGGATGCTCATGAGCAACTTGAAAATGAGTTGGCTGAATTTGTACAGAAGGAAGCTGCTTATCTCTTGAACTTTGGTTACCAAGGGATTATGTCCACGATTGATGCATTGGTAACGAAAAATGATATTATAGTCTATGATGTGGATGCACATGCCTGCATTATTGACGGCGTTCGTTTGCACATGGGCAAGCGATTTACGTACCGTCACAACGACATTGAAAGCATGGAGAAAAACCTCCAACGTGCTACTAAAATGGCCACAGAAACGGGAGGTGGAATCTTATTTATTACGGAAGGTGTTTTTGGCATGCGCGGACAGCAAGGAAAGTTGAAAGAAATCGTGGCGATGAAAGAGAAATACAATTTCCGTTTGTTGGTTGATGACGCTCATGGTTTTGGTACACTTGGTAAAACAGGTGCTGGTGCTGGTGAAGAGCAAGGTTGTCAAGATGGAATTGATATTTATTTTTCAACATTTGCAAAATCGATGGCTAATATAGGCGCTTTTGTGGCGGCTGATAAAGACATTATTGATTATTTAAAATACAATTTACGATCACAGATGTTTGCGAAAGCATTACCGATGATACAAACGGTTGGCTCTTTAACACGCTTACGTATGTTGCGCAGCATGCCTGAGTTGAAAGATAAGTTATGGGAGAATGTGAATGCATTACAAAACGGGTTAAAAGATCGGGGATTTAACATTGGGGATACCAATACTTGTGTTACTCCAGTCTATCTAGAAGGTTCTATTCCGGAAGCTATGGTGATGGTGAATGACTTAAGAGAAAACTACGGTGTCTTTTTATCAATTGTAGTTTATCCCGTGATTCCGAAGGGCATTATATTATTGCGAATGATTCCGACTGCTTCGCATACCTTGGCCGATATCGCTGAAACATTAAAAGCATTTGAAGCGATACGAGAGAAATTAATTAATGGAACTTATAAGAAAATAGCGGAGGCTACTACGGTAGATGTTTCTTAATAAGACCAATCCTAATTATATAAAGAGATACCTAACCGTATCTCTTTTTTATTTTAAGGAAAATTTAAAAAATTAGACTTCGTTGAGAACTAAAAATAAATTATTTTTGACCCTAATCACTTTTACAATTATAACTGATTTGTTTATGAAAAGATTACTATTAGGTTTTGTTTTTTGTTTGTTTTTCAGCTATACCCATGCACAATCGGGATGGGCAGTTACGATTCATTTAAAGAATTGCAAAGACACTATTGCTTACTTGACGTTTTATCAAATGGATAAGACTATGGTAAAGGATACTTGTTTGGGTATTAAAAATGATAAAATTGTATTTAATGGAAAGGGGAAATTAGAAAAGGGGATTTATTCTTTGATAGGACAACAGAAATCTATCCTATTTGATTTTTTTATCGATGAGAGTACCCAAAAGTTAGAATTATCTAGCACCGCAGATAGTGACAAGATCATAGCAGACTTAAAAGCGGTTAATTCCCCTAATGAAAATCGTTTTTTTGACTATGTACGTTTTATTAACAAAGAAAAGAGGAGTTTTCAGCAAATTAAAGAAAGTACGGTTTTTAAGACCAAGAAAGATACATTAGATTTTAATGAAAAACAAGTTGATTTAGAGAAGCGCATCAACACCTATGAAGAGCAGTTTTTGGCTGATAATAAAGGGAGTTACATTGGAGATGTTATAAATTTGAAGGTGGAAAAATTATTAAAAGAGATTCCGAAAGCTAGTAATGGACGTCCTGATAGTTTGAAAGTGTTTCAGTTTTACAAAGATCATTATTGGCAGGACGTAAATTTCAAAGATGATGGAACGTTACGAAATCCCTTTTTCTTGCCTAAATTAAAAAAGTATTTTACCAATTTGGTTCCTAGAGATGCTGATTCTGTTAGTGTTGAAGTAGACCGAATTTTAGCTAAAACCTTACCTGGAACGATGTTGAGTAAATCTTTATTGGCTTATTTCACCTATACCTATGAGTCTTCAGACATCATGGGATTTGACAAAGTATTTGTACATATGTCCGATACTTATTTTAAAACAGGCAAGGCCGCGGGTGTATACGAAGATGAGAATATTGCGAAAATTATAAAGCGCACTGATAAACTAAAGCCATTGTTACTTGGTTCGCAGGCTCAAGATTTATTGATGATTCAAGCAAATGATTTTGACAAACTAAAATCTATGGGCTTTGAAAATGCAAAAAACAGTGACGAAATGACCAAAGTTTTTTATGCTCATGTGGATGAACTTAATAAGATGTTTGTGAAGTTGAGTGATGTCAAAGCAAAATACACCTTATTAATCTTTTGGGATGT
>JBJONL010000008.1:0-52527 GCA_046051865.1 Bacteroidota bacterium
CGACAATGAAAACGCTAGTGTTATTTTTGAAGTATTGAATACTATTTCCCACGTTAGAACCCGTGCCCGAAGCAAAAAACAAAATCTTTTTCATAGAAAATAAAATTACATCACAAAAAAAAGAATAATTCCCCTAATTAAAACTATGATAATAGAAGATTCTGAAATAAATTTTTTATTTTCGTGGTCACATTTACTAACAAAAAGGTTGTTTTAAAATAAAGTTTTTTATTTTTGCCAACAAATTAAAATTAAAAATTAGAAATTATGTCAGACATTGCATCAAGAGTTAAAGCGATTATTGTAGACAAATTAGGCGTTGACGAAAACGAAGTTGTAACAGAAGCAAGCTTCACAAATGATTTAGGCGCTGATTCATTAGACACTGTTGAGCTTATCATGGAGTTCGAAAAAGAATTTGATATTCAAATTCCAGACGACCAAGCTGAAAACATTGCTACTGTAGGTCAAGCTATTTCTTACATCGAAGAAGCAAAAAAATAATAATAATTCACCCGTGAGAAATAATTTTTTTCACGGGGTTTTTATTATTTTTACTGAAAAGAGTAAAACTGATTGATTTTCAATCTTAAAAAATATTCAAATACCCTTGTCTCTTTAATAATTAACTTTGAAGAAAGCATGGGTATTATTTGTTTAAATACAATTGTAAATAAAACATTATGGCATTAAAGCGAGTTGTAGTAACAGGATTAGGAGCATTAACACCCATCGGAAACTCTATCGAAGAATATTGGAATGCTTTGGTAAACGGAGTGAGCGGTGCTGCACCAATAACCTACTACGATACCGAAAAACATAAAACTAAATTTGCCTGCGAGGTTAAAAACTTCAATATTGAAGATTTTATGGATCGCAAGGAAGCCCGTAGAATGGATAAATTTGCTCAGTATGCTATCGCCGCTAGCGAAGAAGCGATAAAAGATGCAGGGATTACGGCAGATAATGTAAATAAACAAAGAGTAGGTGTAATTTGGGGTGCTGGAATTGGCGGTTTAGAAACCTTCCAAGAGGAAGTAATGAGCTACGCCAAAGGGGATGGAACACCTAGATTCAACCCGTTCTTTATCCCAAAAATGATCGCCGATATCGCTCCTGCCCATATTTCTATGCGCAATGGCTTTATGGGACCTAATTATACTACTGTATCTGCTTGTGCTTCTTCTGCTAACGCCTTAATCGACGCCTTCAATTACATCCGTCTTGGAATGTGTGATGTCATCATTTCTGGAGGTTCTGAAGCCGCCGTAACGATTGCAGGTATGGGCGGATTCAATTCCATGCAAGCCTTGTCAACTAGAAACGATAGCCCAGAAACAGCCTCAAGACCTTTTGATGCTACTCGTGACGGTTTCGTTTTAGGAGAAGGTTCCGGAGCGCTAGTGTTAGAAGAATACGAACACGCAAAAGCGCGTGGCGCCAAAATATATTGTGAAGTAGGAGGGGGCGGTATGTCTTCAGACGCTTACCATTTAACAGCACCTCATCCAGAAGGTATCGGAGTTATCGCTGTAATGGAAAATACCTTACGTGATGCAGGAATGACTCCAGACCAAGTAGATCATATCAATACGCACGGTACGTCAACCCCACTTGGTGATGTAGCAGAGCTAAAGGCCATCAGTGCAGTTTTTGGAGATCATGCCAAAAACATTAACATCAACTCAACCAAATCAATGACCGGTCACTTACTAGGTGCGGCAGGTGCTATCGAGGCTATCGCTTCTATACTATCCATGAAACACGGTATAGTGCCTCCAACAATCAACCATACCGTGGTAGACGACAACATTGACCCTAGCTTGAATTTAACCCTAAATAAAGCGCAAAAAAGAGAGGTGAATGTGGCTATGAGTAATACTTTTGGTTTCGGGGGTCATAACGCATGTGTGTTATTCAAAAAATTAGAAGACTAAGTTTTAGATGAAATTTCTAAAGAATATTTTTAAAAATTCCCGTTCATTAGAGGACGGGAATTTTTTTAATGAAATTGAAAAAGTTATAGGTTTCAAGCCCCAAAAGATTAATTACTACGAAAAAGCCTTTACCCATCGTTCAACTAATAGAACGGATTTAAAAGGTAATCCCCTCAACTATGAAAGACTCGAGTTTTTAGGTGACGCCATGCTAAGCGCAGTAATAGCAGCGCATCTATATAAAGAAGCACCAGCAGGGGATGAAGGTTATTTAACCAAAATGCGTTCCAAGATAGTAAGTAGAGAACACCTTAACGAACTAGGGAGAGATTTAAACCTAATACGTTTTGTAGAGAGTAAAGTACCCACCCAGCACTTTGGAGAAAATATTCATGGTAATATTTTTGAAGCTTTGGTAGGGGCCATTTTCCTCGATAAAGGCTACACTTTTTGCGAGGAATTCATCCAAAGAAGCGTGATAAAACCGTACGTCAACATCGAAAGACTTGAAGGTAAAGTGATCAGTTATAAAAGCTTATTGATTGAATGGTGCCAAAAAGAGAAAAAATCCTTTCATTATGATGTATTTGATGATAATGCCATTGATGGACAAAAGTTTTTTGGGGTCAAGTTGAGTATTGACAATAAAGTAATCGCTAAAGCAAGAGCAACTTCCAAAAAGAAAGCCGAAGAGAAAGCCTCCCAAAGAGCTTATTTTGCATTTCAAGAAAAAATTAACATAAAATAATACAGATTCTCAAAAAACTATAACGTTTTCGTTCATAAAATAACGTTAACACAATATCTTCTTTGTAATAATCTCTGTTAGATATGTTATATTTACATCGTAAAACTGCAATAGTATGGCTGTTCACAAATTGCATTTGGAAGAGTTTGACGAGATAGATTATCAATTGATCGCTATTCACTCCCCTCTAGAGGATTATCGATTAGCCTATTTTATTAATCAAAACCTCCCAGTTAACCTCAAAAAAAGCAATTGTAACATACAAATTAGCAATAAAGAAGGAGAGACTCTGTTTACTCGATTTATATTTGAAGATGAGGATAAAGATGTTTGTTGGAGTTTAATTCAGAACCATAATGATACGATAGTATCATCAAATTCCGAAATTCAAGGACTGTTTGCTAATAGCAACACCAGTTTTTCAACTAAAATCTATCTAATCCCTGAATTTAAGAGAGTAGACTATTTTCTTAAGATCGAAAATGCCGAAGCTATACTTGATATAAGTTCCATTAGCGATTTGATAAAAAAGATTGACAGAGTCAGCACGGTCTATACTGTAGAAGTAGCAAAGATAAAATCTAAAAATAATTTAATTTTTTAAGCCTAATGCCAACAAGAAAGAAAACTAAAATTGTAGCCACACTAGGGCCTGCATGTAGTTCAAAAGAAGTGATCAAAAAAATGATCGATGCTGGGGTAAATGTATTCAGAGTTAATTTCTCACACGCTGATTACGAAGATGTAAAAGAAAGAATCGATATCATTAGAGAATTGAATGAAGAATATAACTATACCACAGCGATTTTAGCCGATTTACAAGGGCCTAAACTTCGCGTAGGGGTTATGAAAGAGGATGTAGTAGTAAACCCAGGCGATATTATCACCTTTCAAACCGCAGAAGATGTGCCAGGGACAAAGGAACGCGTCTACATGAATTATAAAGAGTTTCCAAGAGACGTGAATGCTGGGGAAAGAATATTGTTAGACGACGGAAAATTAATTTTTGAAGCCGTTGAAAGCAACGGGACTACCGAAGTAGTTTGTAAAGTAATTCAAGGTGGCCCGCTAAAATCTAAAAAAGGAGTTAACCTTCCCCAAACCAAAGTATCCTTACCGGCCTTGACTAAAAAGGACATCAAAGATGCAATTTTTGCAATCGAACAAAAAGTAGATTGGATAGCGCTTTCTTTTGTGAGAACGCCAAAAGATTTAGAAGAATTGCAAGACTTAATCGCTAAACATTCAGAACATAAAATTCCAATCGTTGCCAAAATTGAAAAACCAGAAGCAGTAGAAAACATCGATAAAATCGTTGCTTTCTGTGATGGATTAATGGTGGCCCGGGGTGACCTTGGAGTAGAAATTCCAGCCCACGAAGTACCATTAATTCAAAAAAAATTAATCCACAGAGCGAAAACAGCTCGTATACCTGTAATTGTAGCTACTCAAATGATGGAAACAATGATTACGAGTTTAACTCCAACCCGCGCCGAAGTTAATGACGTAGCCAATTCCGTTATGGATGGTGCCGATGCTGTGATGCTTTCAGGGGAAACATCAGTTGGAAATTATCCTGTAGAGGTTATTGAAAAAATGACCCAAATCATTGAAGCCGTGGAAGACTCTCCGCTTATTGTGGTGCCGCAAAACCCGCCTCATGTTAGAACAAAAAGATTCATTACTAAATCCATCTGTTACCATGCCGCAACTATGGCCAATGACATCAAAGCAAAAGCAATTTCAACGTTGACCAACAGTGGGTATACGGCTTTCCAAATTTCAGCCTGGAGACCCAAAGCGCATATCTTAGTGTATACTTCTAATAGACGTATACTAACCCAACTAAATTTACTTTGGGGAGTAAACGCCTTTTATTATGATAAGTTCGTAAGTACGGATGATACAGTTGGTGATGTAAACGATATTGCCAAAGCCAATGGTTATGTGAAAAAAGGCGATATGCTAATCAACTTAGCCGCTATGCCCGTAGCCGACAAAGGAATGGTAAATACCTTAAGAGTTTCTGAAATAGAATAATTTTATTATTTTTGAAATAAAAACAGTATGAATTCAAATAATCCTTTCTTTAGAACAAAATCGTTCAGAGAGAATAATCAAAATGATGCAGACACTACGCATGATGCTGTAATTATTGATTATAATCAAACGATGACCGTGTCAGGAACAATTAACAAAAGTTTCTTGATGCTAATTTTATTAATTGCTAGTGCAACCATAACATGGTCTATGGCTAATCCAATTGTATTTGCAATAGGTGGCGCTATCGTTGGATTTGTTTTAGTGCTTATTGCCACCTTTAGACCACAATCTTCTGTTTACTTAGCGCCAGGTTATGCTATTTTTGAAGGCCTTTTTATCGGAGGGGTTTCAGCTATTTTTGAACTTATGTATCCTGGCATAGTGATACAAGCAGTAAGCTGCACTTTTGTTACGTTTATGGTTTGTTTTGGTTTATATAAGTACGGCATTGTTAAAGTGAACGAAAAATTCAGATCAGTGGTAATAGCAGCTACTTTAGCTATTGGAACATATTATTTAATTTCTTGGCTTTTGGCTATGTTTGCCGGTTTTCAACCAGTTCATAACGGTAACTCTATGGCAAGTATCGGTATAAGTGCTATCGTAATTATTGTAGCCGCTTTAAACTTGTTTTTAGATTTTGACCAGATTGAAAGAGGGGCACATAACAAATTGCCAAAATATATGGAATGGTATGGAGCAATGGGACTAATGATTACCTTAGTTTGGCTGTATATAGAATTCCTAAGATTACTTTCTAAATTGCAAAAAAAATAAGTCAGTATATTTAATAAATAAACCAGCTTCTATGCTGGTTTTTTTATACCTAAAATTCAAACTTCAATTGAACCACAACGGTCATTTTTATTTCGGTGTTTAAGTTGTTTAATGAAATGCCAAGTAATCGAACAGATTCTTTCATCCGTTCTTGATACAGGAGCTCTTTAGCGACCTCTAAGATCAATTCTTTATCCGAAATGAAATAAGGCAGCGTTTTACTCCGAGTTTGTGTCGTAAAGTCGCTGTATTTGATTTTTAAGGAAACCGTCTTCCCTGAGATGTTATATTTCTTTAATCGTTTTTCTAACTCGTCAGCAATCCGCTCCAAGCGCTCCAACATAAATATTTCAGATGTAAGGTTTTCATCAAAAGTATGTTCAGCAGCTACTGATTTGGCTGTTCGATTGGGTTTTACAGCACTATTGTGAATGCCTCTAACGATATTGTAAAAATGCAAACCACTTTTGCTGAAATGCTCTTCCAAAAACGCTTTTGATTTGGATTTTAAATCTTTTCCTGTGAATATACCCAAATGGTACATTCGTTCTCTGGTAACTTTACCAATCCCATAGAACTTTTTAATATCCAATTGTTCTAAAAAAGCTTCAACGTCGTCAGGGTTAACCGTCTTTTGCCCATTCGGCTTATTATAATCACTAGCAATTTTGGCAACAAATTTATTAACCGAAATCCCTGCTGAGGCTGTTAAACCTACCTCTTCAAAAATGCGTTTTCTGATTTCTTGTGCGATGAGTGACGCACTTAGATTGCCTTTCTTGTTTTGTGTTACATCCAAATACGCTTCATCCAAAGATAGTGGTTCCACTAAATCAGTATACTCATGAAATATTTTCCGAATCTTATTTGAGATTTCTTTGTAACGATCAAAGCGAGGTTTTACAAATAGTAATTCAGGACAGTTTCGCTTCGCTTGAATACCACTCATGGCCGAGCGAACACCAAATTTACGTGCTTCATAGCTAGCTGCCGAAACCACACCCCTAACTTCACTTCCGCCCACAGCCAATGGCTTTCCTTTCAATTCAGGATGATCCATTTGCTCCACGGATGCATAAAATGCATCCATGTCAACATGAATAATTTTTCGATAGGACACCGGTTCTGCCATATCACAAATTTATAGTATCTTTCGATAAAATTAGAAACCCATGCTTGAAATTGAGAGAAAGTTTTTAGTCCTTTCAACCGTTTTTCTAAAAGAAGCTTTTAATGAAAATAGGATTGTGCAAGCCTATTTAAATTCTAACCCTGAACGTACCGTTCGTATTCGAATTAAAGATAATAAGGGCTATTTAACGATAAAAGGAATAGGAAATTCGTCAGGCACAACCCGACTAGAATGGGAAACACAAATTACTCTAAAAGAAGCTGAAAAATTATTGCTTATGTGTGAAGAAGGTAGTATTGATAAAATACGACATGAAGTCTATGTAGGTAAACATCTATTTGAAGTAGATGTTTTTAAAGGTAAAAATGAAGGGCTAATTTTAGCCGAAATAGAGTTGGATAGTGAAGAGGAAGAATTTGAAAAACCACATTGGCTAGGCAAGGAAGTTACGGGTGACGAACGATTTTATAATGCTTATTTGAGCAAACATCCTTATCGAGATTGGTAATCTACTTGTCTTCTACTTCCAGTTTTACTATAACCCCTCCTGTATTCTTGTTGTCCACTAATTCCATAAACGCTTTTTTGCTTAAATCAATTTCACGTACTTTGGAATATGGACCTCTATCAGTAATTTCAACAATAACAAACTTTCCATTGGCTTCATTGGTGACTTTTACTTTTGTGCCAAACGGTAATTTTTTATGAGCTGCAGTGTATTTGTTATTGTCAAAACGGATGCCACTAGCGGTCCTTTTACCATGGAATTTCTGGGCATAATACGATGCATGGGCGTTTTTTTTATAGAACCTAAACTTTAAATTCATTTCGGATTTAACCGAATCAATCACTTCAGCTACTTCGCCAACAGGTTTAGGTTTTACGGTGTCGGTTTTTACTGCAAGAGCCTCTTTGGTTTCTTTTGGAGCAACGGTTTTTTCTTTGCTTTTAGATTTGTTTTTATCTTTTTGTGGTGGGTTTGTTGACCAAACATTGACCGAGAAGATAATGGAAATTATCGTAAACAAGAGTATGATTATTTTGCGATTCATGTAGAATTTTTAAGTTAATAATAGGCTTCGTAAATACCTTAGTTTGATAAAAAAAGCCCTTTTCAGGACTTTGTATTATTTATTTAACCAAGCTGACCAAGGAATCATAGCCAATAAAAGCACTAATCCAATTAGGTAGAAAATCGCTATAGACTTAAATTTATAACTACCTACTGTTTTCTTTTTGTGTTTACTCCAACCAATAGTTATTAAAACAATAGCAATTATATTAGTAAAGGGGTGTTCAATTACAGTTTGTCTTAGGCCATCATTATGCATAATGTTTTTCATTCCTAACTCACCTATTTTAGTAAATCCCTTTTCAGATACAAAGTATAAAATCAATCCAACTACTAATTGAATGTGTGTAGCAATAAGTCCAAAAAGTGCAATTTTTCGGTCTTTAGCAGTGAACTCTTTTTTTCCAGACAGGCCAATTAAAGAATTAACTACAGCAACAACTAGTAGTAAAAGCGCTATATAAGCCCAACCCGAATGAAATTTTAATATAAAGTGATACATGATTTTTTTTTTAAGAATAACAAATATAGATAAAAGACATAAAAAAACCTCACGATTAAGTCAGGTTTTAGATTATCTAGTTCTTATTTGTTTTCTAAAAAATACTTTAAAAGAAACTCTGTTGAACTGTCGTGCTGTCTAACTGTGCCGGAATGAATTTCATCTAAAATAGAATTAGCCAATTGTTTTCCTAGCTCAACACCCCATTGATCGTAACTAAAAATATTCCAAATAACGCCTTGCACAAAAATTTTATGTTCATACATGGCCACTAAGGATCCCAATGTTTTTGGCGTTAATTTGTTTATCAATATAGTATTCGTTGGCTTGTTTCCTTCAAATATTTTAAAAGGCTCTAAAAAAGTAGCGCGATCTAAAGCAATCCCCTGCTTTTCGAACTCGACTTTTACCTGCGCTTCTGTCTTTCCATTTAGTAAGGCTTCGGTTTGAGCAAAAAAATTGGACATTAACTTGTCGTGATGGTCTTGATTTCCATACAATGGTTTTACAAAACCAATAAAATCAGTTGGAATTAATTTTGTTCCTTGATGTATTAATTGGAAAAAGGCATGTTGCGAATTGGTGCCAGGCTCTCCCCAAATAATAGTGCCAGTTTGATAATTAACAGGTTTCCCGTCCCGTCCAATGCTTTTGCCATTGCTTTCCATGATACCTTGTTGTAGGTAGGGAGCCAGCTTTTGCAAATATTGGGTGTATGGAATTAAAGCTTCACTTTCAGCACCAAAAAAATTATTATACCAAATACTCAGTATGGCCAAAATTACAGGAATGTTTTTTTTGAAGGATTCATTTTTAAAATGAACATCCATCTCGTGTGCCCCAATTAGTAATTCGTCAAAGTTTTCAAAGCCTACAGCTAAACTTATCGATAATCCCACAGCACTCCATAGCGAAAAGCGTCCACCAACCCAATCCCACATCGGGAAAATGTTCTCTGTATTAATACCAAATTCAGTTACTTTTCGAATATTAGTTGACACTGCCACAAAATGTTTTGCTACATCCTCAGGCGATGCACCTTCCAAAAACCATGATCGGATAGTTTCTGAATTCGATAAGGTTTCTTGTGTGGTAAATGTTTTTGAAACGATGACAAAAAGTGTAGTTTCAGGGTTTATTTTCTTTATGACTTCATTTACATGATCTCCATCAACATTGGAAACAAAATGAACATTCAAATGGTTTTTATAAAATTGCAATGCCTCAACTACCATCGCTGGGCCAAGATCTGAACCTCCAATGCCAATATTTACTATATCTGTAAAGGGCTTGCCTGTGTATCCTTTTTGTTGACCAGAAATGATTTCATGTGAAAAGGTTCTAATTTTATTTTTTACGTTAAAAATTTCGGGGATGACATTTATTCCGTCAACTAAAGCGATAGAATCTTCTGGTGCTCTCAAAGCAGTATGAAGAACAGCACGATTTTCGGTTTGATTGATGTTTGCGCCTTCAAAATAACTAGTCATGGCTCCTTTTAAATCGCATTCTACTAGTAAGTCTAGAAGTAAGTTTAGAGTCTCTTGAGTAATTCGATTTTTAGAATAATCTAGCAAAAAATCCTCCCATTGAATATTGAATTTTGAAGCTCTTAAGGTATCAAGGGAAAACAGTTCTGTCATAGAAACATTTTTCATTTGTGAAAAATGTTGTTGTAATTGTTGCCAAGCAACAGTGTTCGTCGGATTTGTTATCGGTAATGCCATTTTTTACATTTGAATGACAAATTTACAACTATTGATGGGTTAAAAAAGCAGAATGTTTTACGTTAACGTTGTAGTTGAGAATTATTTTCTAAATTTTAAATAAGAAATGCTGTCTAGCACCTTTTTTAATGGAGTCATTTGTTCCATAAACTTTGGTTTCATATTTTTATCCATTGGAGTTGATGTTGGTAAATTTAATCTTAAGGCATCTACTTGAACACCGTTTTTCCAAAAGCGATAGCATACATGTGGTCCAGTAGCTAATCCAGTGCTCCCTACTTTTCCAATTATTTGACCTTGAGTTACTCGTTGACCTCTTCTTACCAAGATTTTTGACATGTGCAAGTATTGGGTGGAGTACGTTCTATCATGTTTGACTTTTACAAAATTCCCATTTCCTGTGGTGTAACCGGCTTGTTCCACAAGGCCTGCTGCAGTTGTCATAATTGGGGTTCCCGCGGGTGCGGCATAGTCAGTGCCATTATGCGCTTTCCAAATTTTTTGAACAGGATGAAATCGGCTTTTAGTATACCTCGAGGTAATGTTAACAAACTTTAGTGGTGCTTTCAAAAAAAAGTTCTTTAACGTTTTTCCTTCTTCATCATAGTATTGTTGTTTTTGGGTACTGCCATCAGATGAGAATGGAAAAGCATAAATTTTCTTTCCTTTGTACTCGAAATAACTAGCTTTTAAACTGTCTACTCCATCATAAACCGTATCGTTTATGAATCTTTCTGTAAAGGTCATGGCAAATTTGTCACCTTTTTGAAGTTTAAAGAAATCTATTGACCAAGCATATATTTTTGCAATTTGAGGAGCCAAGGCTGGGTCAACTTTTAAATCCGATAAGGTTTCCGATAGTGATCCGTTTAAGGCTCCTGCAATAGTTCTAGTCGTAAATTTGACTGGCTTTGTTTTCTTATATACCGCTATAGAATCACGAAAGTCAACTATATAGTAATTCAATCGGTCAGGTTGATAAATAAAAGCTTGTATTTTATTTGTGCGATCTTTAGTTCTTAAAATTAGGTAGGGCTTTCCTGTTCTAATCGTGCGAACATCAAAGTTGTCTTTTACTTTAGCGACTATATCATAAACCTGATACCTACCTAAGTTTTGTTTTTCGATAATATTTCCAAAAGTATCGCCAGATTTAATAGTATCCTCGACGGCATTAAACTCGTTTAGTTTTAACCCAAATTCATCATTTACAATGACATTTTTGTGTCTTTGAACTAATTTTTTTTCAGTTTTAGTACAAGATACTAGTAGTGAAAATGATAAAATTAAAAGGAGTATTCTTTTCAAGATTGAGATATTTAAACAATGGGTTTACGCTCCCCAGTTTTTTAATTCTTCTTCACTCCATAATTCAGGGAAAAATATTCTTCTTTGATATTTTGGATGAAGGTATTTTTTCCAGTCGCTACCACCAGTCGCTTCCCCAGAGCCTTGGCCACTTTCAATATATTTTTGAGCAGCATGCAAATGGCCCATTACCCATGTTACATTTACGGTATGATCATAGTGTCTCATGGCATCAATGAGCGAAGTGTTTTTTTGTTCGGAATCTGATAATTGTTTGAATTTTTGCCAAATATTTATAGTGTTGTATTTTTCCATATAACGGAGAAATTCATCTTTATATTTACGCTCGAATTCAAGGATTAAGTATGATTTATTCCCAGTTTGATAGTCTTTGCCAGCAGCTTGCCAATATAAATGTTCAAATGCATGAGAATAAGGTGTGTTTCTATCAATCGTAGCTCTGAAACGATAATCAATTAAATTAATAAGGTCTGTAGAAGCAAATTCTATTAATCGATATTGCGCACTTTGAAAACCACTTGCCGGCGTTAGTGTATTTCTAAATTTCATATATTGAGCTACATCCATTCCATCACCCATAATATCAAATGAGGTTGTCAACATGTTGAAATACCGACTAATTCTTCTTAATTTTTCAGTAAAAAAAGAACTTTGTGGTTTTTCTGTAGTACAAAGTTGTTCTGTTTCCCAAAGTATCATTTTGAATAACAATTCATTCACTTGATGGTACATAATAAATACCATTTCATCGGGAAGTACTGTTCTTTGCGTTTGTAGATTTAATAAAGCATCTGTTTGAATGTAGTCCCAGTAGGTAATAGGTTTTGACCATAGCAGTCCTTCAAGGTGCGTGTCGGTTTTTTGATTTATTGCATCAAATTTTTGTTCTAACGCTTCTAGAAGATCTTCTCTTTGATTTTTTTCAGTATTCATTAGTCGTTTAATTTAACCATAAATGGATTTTTTAAGCCTTTAAATCCATCTAAATCGGCTTTTATAGAGCCAACCGCTAGGCTTGCTTTTATTCGTAAAGGTATTTTATTTTCATCATCAGAAATCCACACCGTTAAACTTTCTTCTTCCTTAAAGACTCTGCCTGACTGAACAATAGGTCTGAATATCATTGTCGGTGCGGTTCCAAATTTAGTTTTTAAATTTTCTTTACCTATAAATTTTAACTTAAACTTGTAAATTTCATCATCAAAAAACATATCAACAATAATTGACTCGCCAACTTTTAATTTGTCAATATTTGGGTGGTTCCTTAAAAAATAAAAGGTCGACACAATATCTTGCACGTTTTCAGTTACTGAAAATGATTTTTCAGTTTTGTTTTTATAATCTTTTACCAAGATTTTATTGGCATCTTGATCAAAAAAACCCTCTTGATTTTTGGTATATCCTCCTTCATCGATTTTTCTGACATATTGAAAAGGTTTATTGGTTGCTTTGTCAAAAAAGCTCTCATACAAATCGTCAACCTTAAAGAAGAAACGTGACATGCCAACTGTGTAACCCTTACCAATGGCGTGAAATACTTTTTTATTGTTTTTTGTAGCTTCTTGGATTTCAAGTGTGGCATAACCGGCATTTACAAAACCATAATGAATTCTAAATTTAAACCATTCCCCAGAATCATATGCGTCTGGTTTCTGAGAACTGAAACTAACAGTAATAAAAAGTAACAGTAAGAAGAAATATTTTTTCATGATTTGAATTGTTTTTATTCTGCTAACACAATATCCGTTCCAAAAGTATTAAAACAAAAAAACCCAATCAAATTAATGACTGAGTTTTTATGCTATTAACCAACCAAAAAAACTATAAATTATGAAAATTTATCCAAAAAACCGAGGGAACCACCCCTCTTTTTTGTTGTACAAAGATAATTTCATTCATTGCAGTATTGCAATGAAAAAATCAACTTTAACACAAAATTAATAAAAACAGATCGTTAGGAAGGTCTTTTTTTAAATTATCATCAATAAAACATCAATTTTACAAGGTTCCTCGTAACATTTGTTCTCTTTCAATAGATTCAAATAAGGCTTTAAAGTTACCAGCGCCAAATCCTTTTGCACCCATTCTTTGAATAATTTCAAAAAATAATGTAGGTCTATCCTCTACTGGTTTGGTAAATATCTGTAGCAAATAACCATCTTCATCGGCATCAACCATAATCGCTAGTTTTTCGATTTCATTGATGTCTTCTTTCATCATATCCATATGAACTCCTAATCGTTCAGGAATTGCTTGATAATAAGCATGCGGCGGTGCTGACAAGAATTCAACTCCTCGAGCTCTAAGTTGGGAAACCGTGGTAATGATGTCATCTGTAGCAATTGCAATGTGTTGTACTCCGGGACCACCATAAAAATCCAAATATTCTTCAATTTGAGATCTTTTCTTTCCCTCTGCGGGTTCGTTTATTGGAAATTTAATTCTTCCATTTCCATTACTCATAACTTTGCTCATTAAAGCAGAATATTCGGTGTGAATTTGTTTGTCATCAAAGGATAAGAAATTGACAAATCCCATTACATCTTCATAGAACTTAACCCATTGATTCATTTCTCCCCAACCTACATTTCCAACCATGTGGTCGATGTATTTTAATCCAACGGATGTGGGATTATAATCTGATTTCCACTCTTTATATCCAGGAAGGAAAATACCGTTGTAATTTTTGCGTTCTACAAAAATATGAACCGTTTCTCCATAAGTGTATATTCCTGATCGAACCACTTCTCCATATTCATCTTTCTCTATTGTAGGTTCCATAAAGGGACGAGCACCACGTTTTGTAGTTTCTTCAAATGATTTTGTTGCATCTTCAACCCAAAGTGCTACTACCTTTACTCCATCGCCATGTTTAACAATGTGCTGATTGATAGGAGAATCAGGATTTAAAGGTGTGGTTAGTACTAAACGAATTTTATCTTGTTTTAGCACATAACTTGCTCTGTCTTTTATACCAGTTTCTAGACCAGCATATGCTAGAGACTGATACCCAAATGCTGTTTTGTAATAGTGGGCAGATTGTTTTGCATTACCAACATAGAACTCAACATAATCGGTGCCTAAAAGCGGAAGGAAATCTTGTGCTCCTTCAAATATTTTTTCTAAACCGTATTCAACGGATTTTATTTCTTTACTCATGATGTTTATTTTTAGCCACGAATACACTAATAAGTAGATATTCGTGGAATTTAATCTACTTTTTATTTGTTTAATCTATCCAAGATTGAAAATATTTTTCATCTGCAATTTTCATAGCGTCTTCAGTAACCATTAGTGGCTTGAAAGTATCTACCATTACTGCTAATTCTTGTGTTTCTTTTTTGCCGATACTTCGTTCTACAGCTCCCGGATGCGGACCATGAGGAATGCCGGCAGGATGTAAAGAAATATGACCGGCTTCGATGTCGTTTCTGCTCATAAAGTCACCATCAACGTAATATAGCACTTCATCAGAATCGATATTACTGTGATTATATGGTGCTGGAATAGAGTCAGGATGATAATCATATAAGCGAGGAACAAACGAACAAACTACAAAGGCATCACTTTCAAAAGTTTGATGCACCGGAGGTGGCTGGTGAATACGCCCTGTAATAGGTTCAAAATCATGAATAGAAAAAGCATACGGATAATTGTAGCCATCATAGCCAACCACATCAAAAGGATGCGTAGCATAGACAATATCAAAGATTTCGTCTTTCTTTTTTACTTTAATGAGAAACTCCCCTTTTTCGTCATAGGTTTCTAATTCTTCAGGTCTGCGTAGGTCTCGTTCACAATAAGGTGAATGTTCCAATAATTGTCCAAACCAGTTTCTATAACGTTTAGGAGTGTATATAGGTCGATGCGATTCCACAATAAACAAACGATTATTCTCAGTGTCAAAATCTATTTTATAGATAACACCACGAGGGATTAATAAGTAATCTCCATATTTGAAATCAAGATTACCTAACATTGTTCTTAGTTTTCCGGTTCCTTTATGAATAAAAATCAATTCATCGGAATCGGTGTTTTTATAGAAATAATCTTTGGTCGATTCTTTCGGTGCCGCAAGTACGATGTGACAATCAGCATTAGTTAAAACAATTTTACGGCTTTCTAGAAAATCGCTTTCTGGAGCAACTTCAAACCCTCGTAAGCGATAGGATTGAATATTATTAGCTTTCGCAATTTTGGGAGCAACGCTATAGGTATTTCTAATTTCTTTTACTTGCGTTGGCCTTTGTTCATGATAGGAATTGGTTGACATCCCATCAAAGCCTACTGTTCCGAATAATTGTTCGTAATACAAATCTCCATTGGGTTTCCGGAAAATGGTGTGTCTTTTGGGAGGAATGTTTCCAAGTTTATGATATAATGGCATAATCTTTTAATTTGAAAATTTAAAAATGAGTTAATTTGAATATGAATTCAAATTTGAAGTTATTCCTATAAAAGAAAGCTAACTCATTCTGGATTTCTCTTGATGAGGTATTTTAAGTGTGCTAATAAACTATCCCAATAATTCATATTCACAAATATCGGAAAAATATAAACTCTAAAAATGATATTTATCAATTTTTATAAATAGCGAAAAGGATTAACGTGAAAAAAAACACCTTAATCCTTTTCAAAATTTTATAGAATAAATTATTTTGGATTGTTTAGTTTGCTGTTTTTCTTACTGTATACAAAGTAAACAATTAATCCTAGTGCTAACCAACCAATAAGTCGAGCCCAGTTTGTCCATCCTAATCCATATATCATGGCAAGACATACAACGATTCCTAATATAGGAACCAAAGGAACAAACGGTGTTTTGAATTCACGTTTCATATCGGGTTCAGTTTTTCTAAGTACGATAACGGATATACAAACTAATATGAAGGCAAACAAGGTGCCGATACTTGTCATATCTCCTACGATATCTCCAGGTATGAATGCCGCAAATGCTCCAACGATAACTAAAATTGCTAAGTTAGCCTTGTACGGAGTTTTGTATTTTGGATGAACTTCACTAAACGCTTTTGGTAATAAACCGTCATTACCCATCGAGTAGAAAACTCTTGATTGGCCTAATAACATTACCAAAATTACAGATGAAAATCCTGCAAGTATCGCTACAGTAACAAACTGCGCTAACCATTCATATCCAATCATGTATTTTTGAATAGCGAATGCTACCGAGGCTTCTTTACCTCCGGTTCTGAAATCTTCCACTGTAGCCACACCAGTTAAAACGTGCGCAAAAAGTATGTATAATACAGTGCAAATAGCTAATGAACCTAAAATACCAATAGGCATATCCCTTTTAGGGTTTTTAGTTTCTTGAGCGGCTGTACTAACAGCATCAAAACCGATGAACGCGAAGAATACGGTACCGGCTGCTCCAAGAATACCCATTATACCACCATAACTATGCCCAATACCTTGGTCATCTGTATAGGTCGATGGTGCAGGAATATAGGGCGTATGATTTGCTGGATTGATAAAGTGCCATCCAAAAATAATAATCATAACCACAATTGATACTTTAGCCACTACAATAATTCCATTCACAAAAGCAGATTCTTGTGTGCCTTTAATCAAAAGTAAACTGATTACAGCTACTATAAAGAATGCGGGAATGTTAATAATGCCGTTGACTCCGTCTGCAGAGTGCTGGAAAGGAGAGTGACACCATTCGTAAGGAATGGGACTTACATGGAGCACCTTGACTAGCAGGTTGTTGAGGTATTCACTCCAGGCAATACCTACTGTGGCTGCTCCTACAGCATATTCTAAAATTAAATCCCATCCAATTATCCAAGCGAGCAATTCACCCATGGTAGCATAAGTATAGGTGTAAGCACTCCCTGAAATTGGAATAGAAGATGATAATTCAGCGTAACATAAACCAGCTAGAGCGCAGCCTATTGCGGCTACAATAAACCCTATAGTTACCGAAGGACCTGCATTTTGGGCTGCTGCGGTAGCTGTTCTAACGAAAAGTCCTGCACCAATTATAGCTCCGATTCCCAAGGCAACCAATGACCAAGCGGTTAAAGTTCTTTTTAATCCTTTCTCAGAATCTGACGCCTCCGCCAAGAGTTGCGCCATAGGTTTTCTTTTCCAAATTGACATAGAAATTATATTTAGTTAATAGATTTTCAAATATAGTTTTTTATGTGTCATAATTAAAAAAAAATAATTTACACAAATTGAAAGAAATGCTAAAACCAAAATCCTAGACTAATAAACGTATAGCCTTTATTTAATTCTGGAGACCAGGAATATTTTACTTCTATAGGACCTACTGCTGATTCAAGAGCATATCCTATTGCATATCCATTGTATTTGGGTTTTGATAACCAGTCTCCATTCTTAAATAGATCATCTTCAAGATTTGCATAATTAGCAGCAAAGTTGATGTGGTTTTTTTTATAGATTTCATAGTCTAGGGTAAAACAAGATTTTATAAAACTGTCTGCTGATATGCTCAGGAAATCATAGCCATAAAAATGTTTAAAATTGTTGATGGTATTAAAGCCATACCCCCCTAAGATAAAATCGAAAAAGTGCACGCTATCACCACCTATGGCAAATCCTGCTTCGGATTGAATTTTTAAAGTTACTTTTTTGCAAAATGTTTTTACTAAGCCAACTTCTCCTTTAGCAATCGAAAATCGTTGAAAATCATTGGTGTAATTGGACGAATACAAGAAAGATTGTATGTCACCTGTGAATAACCAACCTTTTTTAGGAAATAGCTTATTATCGAAAGAATCATATTTTAAATAACCAAAAATACTTGCATAATCACTATTTTCAAAAGTTGGTGTAATAGTGCCAAGGTTATCTGATTTTATTTTTAAGTATTTGTATTCAATTCCTGCACCAATTAAAAATTTCTGAATAAAAACAGTTTGCAAATACGCTTGATTAGTTAAATCAGAAAAATCAATATTTATACTGTTAAGCCCTAGTTGTGTTAGTAATTCTCCATTTTTAAAATCGGTTGGCGCATTTCTGTTAAAAGCATTATAACGCGATTTCAATCCAAAACTCCAATAAAAACCATTGTCAATATAATAGTCTAAATTATATCTAATGTTATCACCAAGTCCTAAATCTAATGAAACTACATCGTTTTTAAAGAAAGTTTTTTTCTGAGTTATGTTGGCTAAAATGGCACTTTTGTACAAGCCATCGTAGTGGAGACCAAATTTTAAAAACGTTTTAGATGGGTTTTCAGTTAAATTTAGATTTAATTGATCACCATCTTCATAAGGTTCAAGAGTATAACTTATTAAGCTAAAGTTTTGAGTTGCATTAATGTTGTTAATCCCTTTTTTTAAATCTTCGTAATTAATTACAGAACCATTCTTGAACCTTAGTTTTCCTAAGACATATGCTCTTGTATAATTAGCTAGTTTGTTAACATTTATACTTTTTAAAGTCAAGGTGTCATTTTGGACTTTAAAATGATTTAGTTTATAGGGTTGGGTTGGATCGGCAAGTTTTTGTATCGCTTCTATTTGTAAAAGAGCAGCTTCTTCTCCCTTTTTAATGATTTCTTGTCCTTCATTAAAAGAAATTACTCCGTAATTTGAAATATCAGGTCTGATATAGATGTCAGTAATTTTGATTTTATCCTTCATCTTTTTTATCATATCTAGATTTGTGATTTGAACCAAAATCCGGGTGGCATCTTTTAAGGAATTTCGATCCTTTAAATCGTCTTGTACATCCACGCCAATGATGATGTCAGCTCCCATTTTTCGTACTTCTTCCGCGGGATAATTATTAACTACACCTCCATCGACTAATAATTTTCCGTCGATTTCAACAGGAGAGAATAAGGAAGGAAATGCGGAACTTGCTAGCATGGCTTGTGCAAGATAGCCGCTTTGCAATACTACAGGTTCTCCTTTTTCTATATCAGTTGCTACACACAAAAAGGGAATGGGCAGTTTATTAAATTTTTTTATATTTCTAACTTTATGGGTCAACTTGGATAATAAATTGTAATTGTACATCCCTTTGGAGAGTGCGATTGGGATGCCTATTTTTAGTTTGTGAAAAGGAAGAGAAAGCGCATACATTTCGTCATTTCTCTTTTCATAAAAACTTTTGGAGGAACGAGGAATGTAGTCTTGGAGTAATTCATCGAAATTGGTGTTGTAAAAAATGGAATCGATTTGAGTAGCGTTATAGCCTGAAGCATAGAGGCCTCCAACGACCGCGCCCATGCTTGTACCGCCAATATAGTCTATTTTGACACCAGCTTTTTCCAATGCTTTTAAAACCCCAATGTGAGCAAATCCTTTTGCACCACCACCACTAAGAACTAAACCTATTTTAAGTCTTCTTTTTGGAATAGTATCTTGCGCCGAAAGCAACTGCAGTAAGAACAAACAGAGAATTACACTTAAAGTCTTTTTCATAAACGGGCGCTAGGATTTACTTATGCTGTAAAAATCGGAAATTTTTTTGGCTTTTGAAGTACCAACAACCTCTGAAATTTCTTTTTCGGTGGCTAACTTTAGTCTTTTAACACTTTTGAAGTGTTTTATCAAAGATAACATAGTTTTTTCCCCAATACCTGGGATGGTTTCGATGGTAGTTTGAAGGGCTGATTTGCTTCTTTTGTCACGGTGGTGGGTTATGCCAAACCGGTGGGCTTCATTTCTTAGGTGTTGGATTATTTTGAGCGTTTCAGATTTTTTATCTAAATACAAGGGTACAGAATCACCCGGATAAAATAATTCTTCTAGTCTTTTCGCAATGCCAATAATAGCGATTTTACCTCGAAGTCCTAAATCGTCTATGCTTTTTAGGGCAGAAGACAATTGACCTTTACCACCGTCTATGATGATAAGTTGGGGTAACGTTTGGTTTTCGTCTAAAAGGCGCTTATATCTGCGGTAGACGACTTCCTCCATTGAGGCAAAATCATTAGGCCCTTCTACGGTTTTAATGTTGAAATGACGGTAGTCTTTTTTACTAGGTTTTCCGTCTTTAAAGACAACGCAAGCCGACACAGGATTTGTGCCTTGGATGTTAGAATTATCAAAGCATTCAATGTGTCGTGGTTCTTCAGAAAGTCGCAAATCCTTTTGCATTTGTGCCATAATACGGTTGGTATGACGTTCCGGGTCTACGATTTGAATTTGTTTTAATTGTTCGAGTCGTTGGTATTTTGCATTGCGTTGCGATAATTCTAAAATTTGTTTTTTATCGCCAAGCTGGGGGACTGTAACCTTTATTTTATCTCCAAAATCTAGTGCAAAAGGTAAAATGATTTCTTTGGTAGTAAGGTTGAAGCGTTCTCTCAGTTCAACGACGGCAAGTTCTAGAAGTTCTTCATCAGATTCGTCTAGTTTCTTTTTTAGTTCTAGAGTATGCGAACGTATGATGGCGCCATGTGCTATTTGAAGGAAGTTCACATAAGCCATGGTCTCATCTGAAACGATTGAAAAGACGTCTAAATTTGAAATTTTCGGATTTAGTATCGTAGATCTTGATTGATAGTTTTCTAATACTTCTATTTTCTCTTTGACTTTCTGAGCGGCTTCAAAATGCATTTCTGCTGCTAATTCATGCATAAGCTTTTTGAAATCACGCAAACTGTCCTTGAAATTTCCTTTCAGGATTTCTCTAATGGCGTCTACTTGTTTTTGATAATTATCAAAAGGTTCGTATCCTTCACAAGGGCCTTTGCAATTACCGATATGGTACTCTAGACAAACTTTATATTTCCCTGATTTGATGTTGGAATCGCTTAAGTCGTAATTACAGGTGCGTAAAGGGTAGAGTTCTTTAATTAACTCTAGTATGGTATTTACAGTCTTGAAATTAGTATAGGGGCCAAAATATTCAGATCCATCTTTAACCATTCTACGAGTAGGGAATATACGGGCGAATGGTTCTTTTTTGATACAAATCCAGGGATAGGTTTTATCGTCTTTCAGCATTACATTGTAACGCGGTTGAAGTTTTTTGATGAGGTTGTTTTCTAGTAATAGCGCATCGGCCTCAGTAGCTACAACGATGTGCTTAATAACAACTATTTTTTTTACTAAAACATTAGTCTTGGCATTATCGTGAAGTTTATTGAAATAGGAAAGCACCCTTTTTTTTAGATTTTTTGCTTTTCCTACATAGAGAATCTTACCGTCTTTGTCGTAATATTGATAGACGCCGGGGCTATCGGGTAGGGTTTGTAACTGTAATGCTAACGCTGGATTTTCCATGAAAACAAAGTTAATTGAAATTCGTATAAATTCAATGACACTAACGCTTAACAAATAGTATGTTTTTTAGAAGGATGACACTTCGGTTTTGAAAAGGTAAAAGCAAGAAAGAGATTAAGTAACTTACTAGGGGAAAGCGACTAAAGCGAATTCAAATGGCATTACTTGACACTTTTAATTTTGGTAGTCCGAAAATTAGCACGATTACTGCCGCTGCGCATAAAATGTGGCAAGTTGTTGATGGAGCAAGTGTGTATAGTTGTAGTACAAAGTTATATTGAACTGGCTTTCCATAATAGTCTGCCGATTTAGAGGCTTTGGAAACTATTTTTTGCGAGAGTAGTATTGGTGCAACCGCGATTGCTGTTTGGTTGATTTTATCGTTACTCGGTATTTGTCTAAAAAAATAGATGAACATGATCGTGAATATTTCTGTGACCTCTTTATTGATATAGTAACGAGTAACGCAGTATTTATTTCGGATTCGTTACCGAATGCTTATCGTTTAGTTCCGCAAACCCATAAAGGGAATTATCAATACTATAAATTGTGGTCATGGTACAGGTACAACTAGAACATTTGAGTACTTTTATAGAAGATTTGAAGACTACAGTCTATGTTTAAAAAAGAGTTACGTACAAAATATAAGGCGTTACGAAATGATATTTCGATGGAAGTCCTTGAAGACCAGAGTGTCGCAATTGCCAATAAACTGCTTTCCATAGACATTTGGAAGCGCACTTATTTCCATTTATTCTTGACTATTGAAGAGCAAAAGGAGGTAGACACAGAATTTATACTTCAAATTTTGGCTGGAAAAGACAAAGAGATCGTAGTTTCTAAAAGCCATTTTGATACCTTAGAAATGACGCATTATTTGTTGACGGATAATACTACCTTTAAAAAAAGCGCGTATAATATTTATGAGCCGGTAGACGGGATTGAAGTCCCCACGACTAAAATAGACGTAGTGTTTGTCCCTTTATTGGCCTATGATGTTAATGGGAATAGGGCCGGCTACGGAAAGGGATTTTACGATGTTTTTTTATCGAAATGCAAAAAAGACGTGATCAAAATTGGACTTTCTTTCTTTGACCCAGAACCCGTCATAGCAGATGTTTTGCCTACTGATATTCGATTAGATTATTGTGTAACTCCTAGGATGATTTATAACTTTCATTAACAGTTTTCTTAGCAAACGCTTTTTTGTTAAAAACGATTAAGATCCCTACACCTGTTGAGATAGACATGTCAGCTATGTTAAATATAGCATTAAAGAATTTGAAGGGATGTCCACCCCATACGGGAAACCATTTCGGGAAGTTTCCTTCACAAATAGGAAAGTAAAGCATATCAACTACTCGCCCGTGGAACCAAGTGCCTGAGGGATTATTAGAAAACATAGTAGCTAAATGACCATAGCTGTCGTCGAAGATAACACCGTAAAAAACGGAATCAATTATGTTTCCTGCTGCCCCCGCAAAAATTAAGGCAATGGCAACCATTAGGTAATTAGAACTGTGCTTTCTACTCGAATCGTACAACCAATAACCGATTCCGCCCACCGCTAAAATTCTGAATACGGTTAAAATCAATTTTCCATAGGCACCTGGAATTTTTGTTCCCCAAGCCATTCCTTCATTTTCAATTAACAGTATTTTAAACCAATTGGCTACATCTATTTGACCAGCTTCCCCATATACAAAATTAGTTTTGATATATATTTTGACGAATTGATCTAAAAGTAGGATAACCGCAATGATTAGAATGGAATTTCGTAATGACATTTTTTTGATCTTTGAATGCGCAAAAATAGTGTTTTTTCTAAAAAATAACGCCCCAAAAGGAGCGTTATTTTATTTATGGTAACGTGATTAGCGTTGTAAATTTTTCGCCTCAATGCTCATCGTGGCATGTGGAACAATTTTTAGTCTTTCTTTAGAAATAAGTTTCCCCGTTACTTTACAAATACCGTAGGTCTTATTTTCTACACGGAAAAGTGCGTTTTTTAAATCACGAATGAATTTTTCTTGACGAATTGCCAATTGGGAATTCGCTTCTTTTGACATGGTCTCACTACCCTCTTCAAAGGCTTTAAACGTAGGGGATGTATCATCGGTCCCGTTGTTTAAATCATTCATATAGGCGCTTTTTATCAAGTCTAAATCGTATTTGGCTTTTTCTATTTTAGCTAAAATAATTTCTTTGAACTCCGCTAAATCAGCATCAGAGTATCTTAATTTTTCTTCTACCATAATCTTTCTTAATTATTTAGAAATTAATATTCTTGTTTTTATATCGTCAAATTCAATGTCAGTCCCATAATTCAAATCGTTTACAAAGGTTAGCGACTCTGTTAAGGTTTCTGATTTGATGTAACTTTCGTTGGCTTTGATAGCTTTCTCTAAAACTGTGTTGCTTTGTAAGTGCACTTTGATTTTGTCGATAACTTCAAAACCGCTGTCTTTTCTCAGGTTTTGAATACGGTTGACAAGCTCTCTTGCAATCCCTTCTTCCTTTAATTCTTCGGTCAGCGTAATGTCAAGTGCTACGGTAATACCGTTTGCATTGGCCACTAGCCAACCTGGAATGTCTTGAGAAGTGATTTCAACATCTTCTAATGATAAAGTTATACTTTTTCCTGAAATAACAAGCGCTATTTCTCCATTAGTATCTAATTCATTTATTTGTTCGGGAGTAAAGTTTTGTATCTCTTTGGAAATCAAACCCATGTCTTTGCCAAATCTTGGTCCCAACGCTTTGAAATTAGGCTTGATTTGCTTAACTAAAACTCCAGAAGCATCGTCTAGCAATTCGATTTCTTTGACATTTACTTCGGCTTTTATCAAGTCGGATACCGCTTCTATTTCAGCGCGTTGATTGTTGTCAAGTATAGGAATCATAACCCTTTGCAAGGGTTGGCGTACTTTGATCATTTCTTTTTTACGCAACGACAATACCAACGATGAAACCGTCTGTGCTTTCATCATTTTGCTTTCAAGTGATTTATCAACAAAGTTTTCAACTGCTTCGGGAAATTTAGCCAAATGTACTGACTCAAATCCCTCTGAATGTGTAGCTTGTGTTAAATCTTTGTAAAGTTTGTCCATAAAGAATGGCGCAATCGGAGCGGATAATTTGGCTACGTTTAACAAACAAGTGTACAATGTTTGATAAGCGGCAATTTTATCAGTACCGTACTCACCTTTCCAGAATCTTCTTCGGCATAAGCGAACGTACCAGTTGCTTAGGTTTTCTTGAACGAAATCTGATATGGCTCTAGCTGCTTTAGTCGGTTCGTAGTCAGCATACGCTTCGTCTACTACTTTTATTAGGGTATGTAATTCCGATAAAATCCAACGGTCAATTTCGGGTCTTTCGTTTAGCGGGATTTCGGCCTCTTCGTGTGTGAAATTATCGATGTTGGCATATAATGCAAAGAACGAATAGGTATTGTAAAGCGTTCCGAAGAATTTACGACGAACTTCGGCTACGCCTTCGATATCGAATTTTAGATTATCCCAAGGATTGGCATTGGCAATCATGTACCAGCGTGTGGCATCGGGGCCGTATTCGGCAAGAGTGGTGAAAGGATCTACGGCGTTCCCTAGACGTTTGGACATTTTTTGGCCGTTTTTATCTAAGACTAATCCGTTAGACACTACGTTTTTATAGGCTATTTTGTCGAACACGAGGGTTCCAATAGCGTGTAGGGTATAGAACCAACCGCGTGTTTGGTCTACGCCTTCTGCTATAAAGTCGGCCGGAAATGCTTTGTTTTCGTCAATTAGGTCTTTATTTTCGAAAGGGTAGTGCCATTGAGCATAAGGCATGGCGCCTGAATCAAACCACACATCAATCAAATCGCTTTCGCGTTTCATGGGTTTACCAGAGGGAGACACTAAAATGATAGTATCCACAACGTTTTTGTGTAAATCCACTAGGTTGTAGTTTACTTCACTCATGTTTCCGATTTCGAAACCTTTGAATGGATTTTCGGATTGGTAACCTGCTTCGATTGCTTTTTCTATGGCATTGTATAATTCTTCTACAGATCCAATCAAGACCTCTTCAGTTTTATCTTCGGTGCGCCAGATGGGTAATGGTATTCCCCAGTACCGTGAGCGGGATAAATTCCAATCGTTAGCATTTTTCAACCAGTTTCCAAAGCGCCCTTCTCCTGTGGCTTTTGGTTTCCAGTTTATGGTTTCGTTAAGATCAAACATACGGTCTTTGATTTCGGTTACTTTTATGAACCAAGAATCTAAGGGGTAGTATAAGATAGGTTTATCAGTACGCCAGCAGTGTGGGTAGCTGTGTACGTATTTCTCTACTTTGAAGGCTTTGTTTTCTTCTTTTAATTGGATTGCGATTTCTACATCGGCGGAACGCTCTGGAGCTTCCCCATCGTTGTAGTATTCGTTTTTAACGTATTTTCCTGAATAGTCGCCTAAGCCTTGGATAAATCTTCCTTGCAAGTCAACTAGGGGAACGGGGTTTCCGTTATCGTCGAGGACTAGCATTGGCGGCACTTCTGGAGAGGCTTCTTTAGCTACTTTAGCATCATCGGCACCAAAAGTAGGGGCGGTGTGTACGATACCTGTACCGTCTTCGGTGGTAACGAAATCCCCTGAAATTACGCGGAAGGCATTTTCTGGGTTTTGGTAAGGAAGTGCTAGTGGTAGTAACTGTTCGTAACGAATGCCTACTAAATCGGCTCCTTTAGCTTCCGTTAGTACTTGATAAGGGATGTTTTTATCGCCTTCTTTGAAGTTTTCAAAATCGGCAGGTTCGTTTGAGGCGAAGAAGCCTTTGCCGAATTGTTTACCGACTAAGTTTTTCGCTAAAATTACTTTAACGGGGCGGTAGGTATATTGATTGAAGGTTTCTACCAATACGTAATCAATCTTTGGCCCTACGGTTAAAGCAGTGTTGCTTGGCAAGGTCCACGGGGTGGTCGTCCAGGCTACTATGTGTATGTCGCCAAATCCTTGTAGGAAACTTGGTAGCGACTCTGTTTTTGTTTTGAATTGGGCCACTACCGTCGTATCAGTAACATCGCGGTAACTACCTGGTTGGTTTACTTCGTGAGAAGACAAGCCTGTTCCTGCTTTTGGCGAATAGGGTTGGATCGTATATCCTTTATACAGCAAGTCTTTGTTGTAGATTTGTTTTAGCAACCACCATACCGACTCCATGTATTTTGACTTATAGGTCACATACGGATCTTCCATATCAACCCAGTAGCCCATTTTTTCGGTTAGGTCGTTCCACACGTCGGTGTAGCGCATCACGGTGCGTTTACACGCCTCGTTGTATTCTTCTACGGAGATGGTTTTACCGATATCTTCTTTGGTGATCCCAAGTTCTTTTTCGGTACCTAATTCCACGGGTAGGCCATGGGTATCCCAACCGGCTTTACGTTTTACTTGGTATCCTTTTTGTGTTTTGTAGCGACAAAAAATATCTTTAATGGCACGCGCCATTACGTGGTGAATTCCAGGTAAGCCGTTGGCAGATGGTGGGCCTTCAAAAAACACGTATGGGGTAGCGCCTTCACGAGACGTTACAGATTGTTCAAAGACGTTATTTTTTTTCCAAAAATCAAGGACTTCTGATGCCACTGTAGGCAAGTCAAGTCCTTTGTATTCAGTAAACTTAGTACTCATTTTTGTCGGTTTCTTTAATCAGTTTGCGAAAGTAATAAATAGTTGTGAGTTATGTGTTATGCGATACTATTTTTTGTGTAGGAAGTAGGCCCGCGTGACCGTGGTTTGAGGATGCCTGCATGAATTTATCGTTCTTACCAGTAATTCCAGCGCGTTTAAAGGGATTTTATGAGAAGAGGATTCCTTTTTAACGGATTTATCGGAATTATTTAGGAATCAATGAGCATTTTATTAGCTAGTTGATGCGACAAAGTCGAAATTGAACTAGCCTTTTCTTTTTCATCCTAGTCCCAAATAAAAGTCACGTTTGAGCCCTTTCGAGCGTAAAGCCCTTTTAATTTTATGGAATGTAGGATTGCGCTTGTTGCCCATAAGCAGGAATTATACCGTGCTTGTGTTTTTTGCAGGAATTATAGTTGGTTTACCTTTTAGGCAAAAACCTCTTTAAGGACTTCTAGTGACTTTGGGTTTTTGAAACCATCGAGGTGGATGGCGTAGTACGAAAGTAAGATTTTGAGAAGGGCTTGGCGTTCTATTCCGGCGAATATTTTTTGGTCGCTATCGAATTTTACCTCGAGTAGTCTTTTGAACAGGTGGGTTTCTTGTTCGTTTAAGCAGCTGATGCTTTGTTGGGGGATAAAGATGCCTTCGTTTTTTTCAAAAAAGGGATATTCACTATTGGAGGTATCGGGGTAGAAACCAAGGAACTTACTCATTTCAACTAATAAAATCAAGTGGAAGTTGGCCACCTCTTCATGGGCATCTAGCCAAAGGAGTGCTGATTCTAAAAATAGAAATAAGTCTTCATTTTTTTCTTCTTCGTGTATGCTGTGGTGCATGATTTCGGAGAGAAACATTACGATAGTGCTTTTGAGTATGTTGGTGCTTATAGATTGATAAGCGTGTGCTAACTTAATTTCTTTAAAATGTTCGAGTGTGCCTTTATTTTTGTGATTGGCTTCGATTTCTAGTACGGTTAGCGGCTGGAAATAAGCAATTTTTTGATTTGATTTTTTAGCGGCAAAGGCATTCGGGACAAAGTAGCTTTTTAGGCCGTCGGATAGTGTGAGACACTTTACGATTAGGCTTTTTTCTTGGAACTTAAGTGAGGATATTACAATGGCTTTGGTTTTGACTAGCATTGGGAATTTTGAATTGCGAATTTTGAATTGCGAATTTCGAATTTTGGGAGTATGATTCGTTTGTTCTTATTCCTACTTATCTTATGATCATCACTTTTTTTACGGCTGTTTCGGAGGCGTCTTCGGCGGCTATGAAAATCATGTAAACGCCGGAGGCTACTGTATATTTTCCAAATGCTGTGGTGTCCCATTCAATGGTTCCCCCTTCAGAGGTGGTTTCGTATACTAAATTGCCTTCGATATCGGTGATTTTGATGTTGGCTTTCGATATTAGTCCGGCAATTTTAACGGTGCCGACAAATTCAGGGCGCACGGGATTTGGATAAACGTAGACATCGGCAAGGCTATCAGCGGGTCGCGTTGAGGTTCCTTGAAAGGAAACCATGCCTTTGTCTGTTGCAAAAAATACTTCGCCGGTCGTGGCATTGATATCAATATCGTTGATGACATTGCTAGGTAGTGGGGAGTTGTCTTTAGTAAAGTGATAAATAGTTTGTTGGCCGTCGGAAGAAAAGAGGAATACCCCTGAATCGGCTGTACCTATCCATTTTTGATTGGATCCATTTACGACGATATCAGTGATGAACTGTTCGTATAGTAATTCTTGTGCTAGATCATTTTCTAGAATGATGATGGCATTCGCTTTCATTTGTTGGTCGGACGAAAAATTATTCACACTAGACAATACCCTGAGGCCTTTGGTGGTGCCAATCCACAATTGATTTCGATTATCTACTGCTAGTGCTCTTACGTCTTCATCAGGAAGGTTGCCAAGACTTTCTCCGTAGGTTATTTTTTTAAAGGTGTTCAGGGTTTCATTAAATGCTACTACCCCATCAATGGTGGTACAAATCCATTTTGTGCCGCTGTTATCGATTACCATTTTGCCTAGGCGGGTATTTAAATAATTCCCTAATATGTCAGTCATGCTATAGGCTCCCCATTGGTTATTAGCTTTTAGTACTTTTAGTCCTTTTTCTACGATACCGTTGGTCATCCAAAGGTTGCCCGATCTGTCATAAGCGCTTTGCTCTACTCGAATGTTAGCATCAGGTGGATCTGAAGGGAAAATGGTTTCTAAACCACTGTTTGTTTTGTTATAAACGGTCACTAATTCGTCGTTCTCAAATTTTAAAAGTCCAGAGAAATAAGAACTCACAAAGATTTGGTTTTCGTTGTTGGGGTTTACCGTTACCCTCACAAAATCAGAGGCCTCACTACCAGGAGGGTGAACTTGGCTGTAGGGGATGTTTAGCCATTGGTTATTGGCATATTTGCTTATGCCGTGGTAGGAAAGTGGGTAGGGGTTGAATTCGGCGTCGTAATCGCCATAAACGGCCCATAAATTACTGGAGGCCGCATTAATGGAAAAAAGATTATTTTGAGTAGGGCCATTGGGCATGATGAATTCGGTTGCTGAGGGATTGGTGGTGGATGCAGTCACGATTCCATTTTCATTGGTCCCAATATATACAGTGCCGTTTTGGGTGGCAGCACAGCTAAACGTTACCGGGATGTCTGGGATTTGATTGCTTTGAATGTGGGCCGCTTGGAGTAAAGCTGTGTTGTAGACGTACACGTGGTTTGTTGAGGTGACTGTCAGATATTCGGCATTAGAACGAATGTCGATTCCGGGTTGGCTCAACATAAAAATTTGTTCAAAATAACTTCCGTTGTATTTGTAGACAATGTTGTTGAGGTTCATTGCTACTAGTTGGTTATTAAACGTAGTAATTCCGGTCCAATAGCCAGGATTAAACACTTGCCATTGGGCAAAATCGTTAAGATTTGGGTTGGATAGGCTGGCTTTTTTGATCCCATTAGCGACAGTTACTGCGTAGATGTCCCCATTGTAAATGGTGGTTTGGTAGATTTTGATTTCTTCGCCGCTTGGGCCTATGAAATACGTATCGCCAAATTCTAATGTGGCTAATTTGTATTGTACTATACCAAAGTCACAGGAGACATAAACGATGCCGTTGTACTCCATGAAGTGGTTTATTTTTTTGATGTTGGCTGGAATATTTTTATTGATGATGTCCACTACATACAACATGCTGCCATCTACATTGTTAATGACAATCATCAGCCCGTTTTCGTAGCCAACAATGGTTTTGTTGAAAGTATCGCTATGGTATATTGCAGATATGGTTTGGCCTGATAGTCCGTTTACCGTATTAATGGTCTCAATGGAACCGCTAGCATAGTTTTTCGTAAACAAGGCGTTTTCGGCTGCGGCGTATAGTTTGCTGCTAGATTCCGAGAGGTCTTTGATCTGGTTGTATGAAAAAAAACCTTTCCAATTTTGATTTTGTTGTGCAAAACAGAAATGGAATCCAAGTGAGAGGATCAATACTAGATATTTTTTCATTCAAAAAGAATTAGACATACAAATATAGTATAAACGCAAAAAATACCTTTTTGGTATCTCAAAAAAAATGCCCTCATTGCTGAGGACACTTTTTAAGGTTTTGGTTGGTTTTATTTTTGATTATACAATCCCTTGAGCGAGCATTGCATCGGCTACTTTTACGAAACCAGCGATGTTAGCGCCTTTAACGTAATCTACATAACCTGTCGTATCTTTACCATATTTCACACAAGCTTCGTGAATGTTGGCCATGATGTTTTTTAGACGTTGGTCAACTTCTTCAGAAGTCCAGCTTAAGCGCAAAGAGTTTTGCGACATTTCAAGACCCGAAGTTGCTACGCCTCCCGCGTTAGAGGCTTTACCTGGAGCGAAAAGAATTTTTGCGTGTAAAAATTCTTCTACTGCTTCAGGAGTAGAAGGCATGTTAGCCCCTTCTGCCACACACATACAACCGTTAGCAATAAGTAATTTAGCTTCATCACCGTTTAATTCGTTTTGGGTAGCACATGGTAAAGCAATATCACATTTCACTTCCCATGGTCTTTTACCTGCAATGAATTTAGCATTTGGATATTTTGCTACGTAGTCAGAGATTCTGCCGTAGTTGACGTTTTTGATTTCCATGATGTAGGCTAACTTTTCGGCATCGATACCATCAGCATCGTGGATATAACCTGAAGAATCCGAAGCCGTAACTACTTTACCTCCTAATTCGGTAGCTTTTTCAATAGCGTATTGCGCCACGTTTCCAGAACCAGACACCACTACTGTTTTACCAGCAAAGCTTTCTCCCTTGGTAGCTAACATATTTTGAGCGAAGTATACGTCGCCATAACCTGTGGCTTCCGGACGGATAAGTGAACCACCAAACGTAATTCCTTTTCCGGTTAATACTCCTGTAAATTCGTTTCTTAGTCTCTTGTATTGACCAAACATGTATCCTACTTCTCTACCTCCTACGCCAATGTCTCCCGCAGGAACGTCGGTGTCAGCTCCGATGTGTTTGGACAATTCAGTCATGAATGCTTGACAGAATTTCATAATTTCGATGTCTGACTTTCCTTTAGGATCAAAATCAGAACCTCCTTTACCACCACCCATTGGAAGTGTTGTTAAACTATTTTTGAACGTTTGTTCAAAGGCTAAGAATTTCAAGATGCTTAAATTCACAGAAGGGTGGAAACGAATTCCTCCTTTGTAAGGTCCTATGGCTGAGTTCATTTGGATTCTATATCCTCTGTTTACTTGTGTATTTCCAGCGTCATCAATCCAAGTAACACGGAACATGATTACTCTTTCTGGTTCAACCATCCGTTCCAAAAGCATTTTGTTTTGGTACTTTTTATTTTCTTCAATAAATGGAATTACTGTTTCAGCAACTTCCTTAACTGCTTGCATAAATTCAGGCTCGTTAGCATTTCTTTTAGCAACCAATTCGATAAATTCGTTAATACTTTGTGACATAAATTATACTATTAATATTTTTTAAGAAATCGTTTTCGTAAAATCGCACAAATATACATTTTATTAAAAAGAAGGGTATAGTTTTTTTAAAATTCTCATCATTTTTATAGTTATGATAAGAAATTTAAAAGAAGGCTAGTATTAATAGCGGGTTTTAAAACTTTTTTTGCTTTTTTTCGTATATAAACTAACAATTTTTTATTTTATTTTATAACTGAATGATGTTTTTATATATTTGTCGAGAATTGAACTTATTAGTATGCAAACGCCCAAAAAATTTATCATAACCTCGTTGTTGTTTTTTGTCTTTACAATCAACGCTACTGCTCAGTTTGGCTTTTCTCATGAATTAGGAGTAATAGCAGGTCCCGTTGCGTTCCAATCCGATTATGGGGAGCGTCATGACTTTTCCACTAATATAGGTAATACAGGCTATGGTATTGGGATAATTCACTATTTGAATTTTTCTTACCGTGCTGAATGTAATTGTTACACGCCACAAACCTTTTTTAATGATCACTTTAAATTGAGAAGTGAATTGTCATACAGCAAAACCAGTTTAAAGCATTTTGGACAATGGGTTGATCCTAGTCATACTTCATTAGGTGCGAACCAATTGAGAGCTATGCGAGGAAGTACAGCAGTTACGAATATTGGGATGCAGTTAGAATTTTATCCCTTAAGCATTCGAGATTTCACTTCGACTATCGGTTCGTTTGCGCCGTTCTTCAGTCTTGGAGGTCAATTTAGTTTTTATGACCCACAAGCTTCTTCAGAATTGGGACCTCTAAATTCGCCAATTTCTACTCCGATTAAATATTACAATGCTACCACGAATCAAGGTGGTACGGTATGGTCAATTGTTTCAAGTGTAGGATGTCGTTACAAATTAAATGATTTGTCTGACTTAATGGTTGATTTAAGATGGCAGTATTATTTTTCAAATTGGGTGGATGGGTTAAATCCAGATCCAGCAAAGTATCCTGAAAACAAAGCCAATGATTGGTTGGTTTGGTTCAACGTAGGATACATTTACTACTTACAATAATAGATACTACTTTTTTGTTATTCCTTTGTATCGACGGCGTCTTTGTAGTCGGAATATAAGAATTTGTTGTATGGAAATCGTGTAATATGAATTTCTCGTACGGCTTCATAAACTTTTTCTCTGAATTCTTCAAAGTTCTCTTTATTAGTTGCCGAGATGAAAAGTGCATTTTTTTCCCCTACAGTGCCCATCCAGGTCGCTTTCCATTCTTCTAGGGTATAGTGTTTGGTAGTTTTTTCGGTAATTAAATCATCGGCATCAATCACTAAATGTTGGTAAGCGTCAATTTTATTGAATACCATAATAATCGGTTTGTCATTGCTTTTGATGTCTTGAAGGATTTGGTTTACTGAGGCAATGTGTTCTTCAAAATCAGGATGCGAAATATCCACTACGTGTAATAAAAGATCGGCCTCTCTTACTTCATCGAGGGTGCTTTTAAACGATTCTATTAGTTGGGTTGGTAATTTTCTAATGAACCCAACAGTATCCGACAATAAAAAGGGGAGGTTTTTGATTACTACTTTTCGCACGGTAGTATCTAAAGTGGCAAACAATTTGTTTTCTACAAAAACTTCACTTTTACTGATCACATTCATTAAGGTTGATTTTCCAACATTGGTATAACCCACAAGCGCTACTCGTACCATGGCGCCACGATTGCTTCTTTGCACCGACATTTGTTTGTCAATCGTTCTAATTTTTTCTTTTAACAGCGCGATTCGGTCGCGCACAATTCGGCGGTCGGTTTCAATCTCGGTCTCTCCCGGACCTCTTAGGCCAATTCCTCCTTTTTGCCTTTCTAAGTGGGTCCACATTCCTGAAAGACGGGGCAATAAGTATTGGCATTGTGCTAATTCGACCTGGGTTCTAGCATAAGAAGTTTCGGCGCGTTGTGCGAAGATGTCCAGAATAAGATTGGTTCGGTCAAGGACTTTACAATCTAGGATTTTAGAGATGTTTTTCTGTTGGGAGGGCGATAATTCGTCATCAAAAATTACGGTAGAAATATTGTTTTCTTTGATGTAATAATTGATTTCGTCCATTTTTCCCGTTCCGAGGAACGTTTTGGGGTTTGGGCGTTCTAATTTTTGAAAAAATCGTTTAATGACTTCGCCTCCTGCGGTAAAGGTTAAAAACGCTAATTCGTCTAGATATTCGTTTAATTTTTCTTCGTTTTGATGTTGCGTAACGATGCCAACAATTACAGTTCTTTCAAAATTGATAACTTCTTTTTCTAGCATTTGAATTTAATTGTTTTCGCAAAATTAGGATTTGCAATTCAATTAATGATGTAAAAACAACAAGAATTTAATGTAAAAGTCTATATTATTTCAGCAAAAAAAATATAATTTCAGTTTTTTTCAGAAATTTTACTAAATTTGGACTTCATTATCCAAAAAAATTATAATAAACAACTAAATTTTCATTTCATGAAAAAAATTACTTTACTACTACTGTTGTTGTTAGTTTCTTTTAGTGGTTATTCGCAATTTACGCCAGCTACCGAAGGATTTGAATCAACGACAGGTCCTGATGCATTGCCATCGACCAACTGGTCACTAGGAACAGGAGGCTGGGCAGTTTTTGACAACGGTGTCGGATTAGGACAACGATGGACCATTAATGCAACTTTACCTTATCAAGGAGCGAATGCTGCTTACGTAAACCGTGAAAATATTGGAGCGGGTAACTTGGGAGAAGATTATCTTGCTAGTCCTTTAGTGACGGTTCCGGCCAACGGAAAGTTACATTTTTTCACTAGATCATTTACTAGTGGAAATCAAGGTACAATTTATCGAGTAATGGTCGCAGGAAGCGCCGCAGTCCGAACGAATCCGGCATCTTATAGTCCGGTTCAAGAATGGACTGAAGGAACTTTAAATACGACTTTTAACGTATATGAAGAAAAAATAGTTGATTTAGCAGCTTACGCAAACCAACAAGTATATATTGCCTTTGTGATGGTGTGGAACCAAACAGGCACTGCGACGGGAGACCGTTGGTTGGTCGATGATGTCAGCATATCACAACAGTGTGATGCGCCAACGTTAGCACAAGCTGGTTCGATTACACAAACGGCAGCGACCTTGTCTTGGACAGGTTCAGCCACACAATATGAAATTGAAATTATACCACAAGCGGGAACGTTTACGGGTACAGGAACTATCGTAAACACGAATAGTTTCATAGCTACACAAACTACAGCTGGGGTTCCTTTTGCGGCAACCACGGCTTATTCATATAGAGTAAGATCGATATGTGCGGGCAACATTAATAGCGCTTGGACAGCTGCAGTGAACTTCTCTACGTCTTCACCAGGGTTGAGTTGCACGGCGCCAATTCCAGTTACGGCTTTACCTTATAGTACTACGGATACGACAGCTGCTTATGCAGATAATTATGATGTAGCGCAACCAACAGCTTGTGCTGGGGGTGCGACCAATTATATGGCTGGTAATGATGTATTCTATTCTTATACAGCTACGGCTAATGGAACGATTAGTATAACGATGACACCAACAGGTGCTAACTCAAGTTTGTTCGTTTATGACGGATGTGCAAACGTGGGTGTATCTTGTTTAGGCGGTGTTGCCGATACAGGTACAGGTGTTAGAGCTTTGCCTAATATTGCTGTAGTAGCAGGGCAACAATATATTATAGTAGTGTCTTCTAGTGGTCTTACACAAACCGTTGGGTATACTTTAGTGATCCAAGCGGTAGCTTGTGCACAGCCTGGAGCATTGAATGCTACAGGTATTACACAGACCGATGCTACTTTGAGTTGGTCAGCTGGTGCTGCCACTTCATGGGAAATTATTGTTCAAAATGCAGGTGGACCTATTCCATCGGGTTCAGGAACACAAACAAATAATAACACAGCTTATCCAGCAGGAGGCTTGACGGCTAATACGCCATACGAGTTTTATGTTAGAGCAGATTGTAATGATGGTAGTGGTAACTTTAGTGCTTGGGCAGGACCATATCCTTTTACTACCCTTTTAGCTCCACTAGGATGTGGAGGTAATTTTGTGGATTCAGGAGGGGCTGCAGCAAACTATTCTGGCAGTGAAGATATAACTACTTCTGTTTGTCCAGATACACCAGGGGATGTTGTTACGGTGACGTTTACAGAATTTAATACGGAGGCTACTTGGGATGGTTTATATGTATTTGACGGAAACTCAATTACGTCTCCACTAATAGCTAGTGCTAACGCGGCAGGTAATGTACCTGGAGGGGTTCCTGGTTCTTATTGGGGAACCACTATTCCAGGACCGTTTACTTCTTCAAGTGCTGACGGGTGTTTAACTTTTAGATTTAGAAGTGATGCAGCAGTTAGCAATCCAGGTTGGATTGCAGATGTTACCTGCGGACCACCACCAACATGTAGAAAACCGACTGCACTTGCAAATAGTACCGTAACTTTTAATGCGGCCGATATTAGTTGGACGCAACCAACCAATCCAGATAGCAGTGTTGCTGGGGCTTGGCAAGTTTTAGCATTACCAGCAGGCTCACCAGTTCCGGCGGCTGATGCGACAGGCTTTATTGATGCGGGATCGAATCCATTTTCATTAACAGGATTGGTTTCGGCAACTTGTTATGATATATACGTAAGAGCAGTATGTAGTGATACAGATAGCAGCACATGGGCAGGGCCTACTTCGTTCTGTACTCAAGTGGCTCCACCAGTTTGTGGCGGAAACTTTGTTGATGCAGCAGGGCCTTCTGTCAATTATGCAAATAGTTCTGATTCAACAGTAACGATTTGTCCTGATGTAGCAACCGATTTAGTTACGGTTACTTTTACTTCATTTAATACAGAAACCAACTGGGATGGATTATTAGTTTATGACGGAAATTCAATTGCGGCACCGCAAATTGCTAGTGCGAATGGAATTGGTTTTGGACCAATAGCAGCCTTTACGGGAGCGTATTGGGGTAACTTAACAGGAGCTAATATACCGGGTCCTTTTACATCCTCAAGTATAGATGGTTGTTTGACGTTCCGATTTATAAGTGATACGTCTGTTAATAATCCAGGATGGGTTGCCAATGTTACTTGTGCACCACCGCCAACATGTAGAAGACCTATAGGAATTACAAATTCAGAGGTTAGCGCAACTTCAGCACTAATTTCATGGACACAGCCTGCAAATCCTGATACTACGACCGCAACGGCATGGCAAATTTTAGCGTTGCCTTGTGGATCACTTCCTCCAGCAGCCGATGCTACAGGATTTATTGATATTTTCACACAGCCTTATACGCTGACAGGATTAACTTCAAATACTTGTTATAATGTATATGTGAGAGCCGTATGTAGTGCTACAGATAGTAGTACTTGGAGTGCAGCGACCACCTTTACAACCTCTTTCGCTTGTGGTGGTACCTTTACGGACGCACCAGGTGCGACTTTAGATTATACGAATAACTCTAATTCCGTTTCAGTCATTTGTCCAGATACACCTGGCGATGTCGTTACGGTTACCTTTACATCATTTGTAACTGGAGCTAATTCCGATGGATTATATGTTTATGATGGAAATTCCATAAGCGCCCCTCAATTATCAAGTACTAATGGTGCAGGTTTTGCGCCAAGTACTGCTCCAGGAGCTTTCTGGGGAACCTTGACAGGAGGTAACTTGCCAGGTCCTTTTACTTCATCAAGTACGGATGGTTGTTTGACGTTTAAATTTGGTTCTGATGGATTTGGAACGGCTGCTGGTTGGGTAGCTAGTATCACTTGTGGACCTCCACCGTTATGTCCTAAACCAAATACTTTGGACGCGAATCCAGTTACCTCTACTTCTGCTTATTTATCTTGGAATGAACTAAACCCAGCGGTAACACAATGGCAAGTTTATGTGGTATTACAAGGACAGCCAGGGCCACTACCGGACACTACTACTGGTTGGTTTACAGTAGGTATCAATCCAGTATTATGGACAGGATTAAATTCAGGTACACAATATACATATTATGTTCGTTCAGTTTGTCCGGATGGAAGTACGAGTTTGTGGTCATCACCACATAACTTTAGTACCCTAATTATAAATGACGATTGTTCGGGTGCTTTATTTGCGCCGGTGAACTCTTCGGCAGAATGTGGTCAAATCACAGCAGGTACAATTACGGCTGCTACGCTTTCAGATGTGCCGCTTGATGCACCATGTGTGGGTACACCGGATGATGATGTTTGGTTCCAGTTTATTGCGACCAACCCATATTTGAACGTATCATTACAAAATATCGTAGGTACGACGACCAACTTAAATTTTGCCGCATACTCAGGAAACTGTGGTGCATTAACACAAATATATTGTAGTAATGCGAATGCCGTTTCGGGCGTATTGAACGGTTTAACCGTGGGAGATACTTATTATTTAAGAGTATATTCAAATGGAAATACACCAGCAACGGTTAACTTTAATTTATGTATTTCAACTCCGTCTACTTGTCCTACCGCTTCTACAGTATGTAGTCTAACCGACTATGCGAATACAACAGGGGTAACGAGTTTAGGCACGATTGGATGTTTGTTTACATCACCTAACCCTGCTTATTTCACTATTCAAGTTGCTACTACAGGACCAATTAACTACACGTTAACACAGTCTAATCAGCCTTCGGTTGGTGGTGTACCTGGTCCAGCAAATATCGATGTGGATTATGCTGCTTGGGGACCATTTAACAATCAGGATGAAGCTTGTGCCTTTATTGGTGCGGCACAACCTTTTGCAGCTCCAGGAATTGGAGTGCCAGTAACACAACAAACAGGTTGTAGTTATTCTGCCGCTCCAACAGAAACATTAAATATTGCTAATGCAATAGCAGGTGAGTTCTATATTATCTTGATTACGAACTTCTCGAATCAAGCAGGTTATATTACTTTAACGCAGAACAACGTTACGTCTGATCCGAATCACGGAGAAACTAACTGTTGTCCTAACGCTACGTTCGCTTATAATCCAGTAACCTATTGTAAAGAAGCTGGAGCTTTAAACCCAGTAGCAAATATCTATAGTGGTTCGGCTGCAGGTGAATTTACTGCAAGTCCGGCAGGATTAGTTTTTGCTAACAGCGCCACAGGTGAAGTTGATTTAGCAGCAAGTGCGCCAGGAAATTATATTGTTACAAATACTTTAGTTGAAACTGCGACTTGTACTTTAAGAACAGCTACGTCTACAATTCAAATTGTAGAGCCAGTTACCGCTACGTTCAACTATGATTTACCAGCATATTGTAATGTATTGTATACTACAGCACAACCGGCAAACTTAAGTGGAGCAACAGGGGGATCCTTCTCTGCTACGCCACCAGGAGGATTGTTTATTGATGTAACGACTGGTGCTATTACGCCAAGTTTAAGTTCACCAGGTACCTATACCATTACTTATTTCTTGCCAGGTACAGGGTCATGTGTCTTGAGTAATCCATTCACAACGGTTGAGATTATTGGAGCGCCGCAACCGGCCTTCACTCAAGTGCCTCCAATTTGTCCTGGAGATGCGTTGGCTGATTTGCCAACTACATCTAACGATGGTTTCACAGGAACTTGGTCGCCTGCTATGAATAATGCTATAACGACAACTTATACCTTTACGCCGACAGCGGGTCAATGTGCTACCACAACGACGATGACTATTGGGGTAGGTTCTACGACTCCTACCTTTACGCAAGTGGCACCAATATGTCCTGGAGGAACGTTTACGTTGCCAACGACCTCGAATGCTCCTGAGTTTGTAACAGGTACTTGGTCGCCAGCTATAGATAATACACAAACAACGACCTATACCTTTACAGCTACTTCTGGCACTTGTGTGGCCCCAGTGACTATGACGGTTGTAGTAGATACACCGACTATCGTGCCAACGTTTAATGCGGTTCCGCCAATTTGTCCGAATGGTACCTTGAGTGCTTTACCAACAACGTCAGAAAATGGTATTACAGGATCTTGGTCACCAGCCTTAGATAATACACAAACAACAACGTATACCTTTACACCGGATACAGCACAATGTGCACTTCCAACGACTTTAACAATTATCGTTAATCCAGAGTCACAAGTAACGGTTAACAGTTCGTCTATCTGTCCTGGTTCTTCTACGACAGTTACGGCTACTCCAGCGATTCCAGGTTCATACTCTTATGTATGGACGGTGCCAGCAGGTGCAGCGGATCCAGGAAATGTGGCTTCGTTTACAACTTCAACTGCGGGTACATACTCGGTAGTGATAACACCAATCAACGCATTCTGTAATTCTGATTTTGAAACGCCAGTAGCTACGGGTACAACCCCTAACTTAGTTAATGAAACGGCAGTTCCTTGTTGGGATACAACTTCAGCAGATGGAATCATAGAAATATGGCCTCCAGGATTTGAAGGCGTTGCTCCTTACTCAGGAAACAACCTTATCGAGTTGAACGGAAATACCCCAGGAACTTTATTCCAAGATTTCAGTGTGATACCAGGGACTACAATTTCGGTATCTTTTGCACACAGAGGACGTCAAGGTAATGATGTAGTAGGTGTAGAAGTTGGCCCACTAGGTGGACCATACGCTAATTTAGGAACATTTACCGACGGGAACACGGCTTGGACTTTACGTACGGTGAACTATACGATTCCAACGGGAGCCGGTACTGATTATACGTTACGTTTTGTATCGGTATCTAGTGCCGGAGGTAATCCAAGTATAGGAAACTTACTAGATGCCATTTCAATCTCTAGTTTAGGATGTCCGTCACAACCAGCATCGGGTGTGGTATCCATTCAAAATTTACCAGACCCAACCGTTACGGTTACCCAGCCAACATGTACTGTGCCTTCAGGAACGATTGAAGTAACAAGTCCGCTTAATGCTTCAGGTGGTGCTGGTACGCCAGGAAACTTATTCATCTCTGAGGTAACAGATGCCCCTTCAGGTTTAGGAGCTCTTACTTATGTTGAGATATTTAATGGAACAGGCGCAGCCGTTGATTTGAGTGGTTATAAATTGAACATATACAATAACGGTGCTGCTAGTGTTAATTCATCTTGTGATAATCCTTTGTCAGGTATTTTAAATAATAATGACACTGTAGTTATTGCGGTTGGTTCTGCTGCTAATCAAGGTAGTGTAACACCTGATTTAGTATTCGCAGGATGTGGTGGAATCAATGACAATGATAACATTAGATTAACCACTGCGGGCGGTGTTGATATTGATTTATGGGGTGAAACAGCAGATGTAAGTTTTACACCATCAGGAGCTGCAGGATATACTTATAGAAGATTAGCTACTGCTACGGTACCGAGCATGACATGGAATCCAGCGGATTGGACAGCAATCGATGATGTTGCCACAGTAGTTGATTATTCTAATATCGGTCAGTACGTATTAAACCCTGTAACGTACGAGTATAGTTTAGATGGTGGTACCTACCAATCGAGTACTACTTTTCCAGGTGTCGCGCCAGGTGCACACACCATTACGGTTCATGATCTAGTTACAGGATGTTATTCGTTACCATTCGCAGTAACGGTTGATCCAATTGTAGCGACGATTACTAGTACGTTTACTAACGTTACTATTTGTAATGGAGATGCTATTTCTTTCCCAGCAACTTCATTAGAAGGTGTTACAGGAACTTGGAATGTGGCTACAGTAGATAATACGACCACGGCAACTTATGCGTTTACACCAGACGCAGGGCAATGTGCTTCCACAGCATCTTGGACTGTTACCGTGAATCAAAAAGTAACCCCTACGTTTGCGGCAGTAGCTGCAATATGTAACGGTGATGCTTTAAGTGCGTTACCAACGACTTCGATAAATGGTTATACAGGAACATGGTCGCCGGCGCTAGATAATACTGCGACTACTACCTATACATTTACACCAACTGCAGGACAATGTGCTACTACAGCGACGTTAACGATTACAGTTAATCAAAAAGTAGTACCAACGTTTACTCCGGTGGCAACAATATGTAGTGGAGATGCCTTAAGTGCTTTACCAACGACATCGTTGAATGGTTATACAGGTACATGGTCACCAGCCTTGAATAATACGGCTACAACCACGTATACGTTTACACCAGGTATTGGACAATGTGCTACGACAACCACGTTGACGATAACGGTTACGCCAAAAGCGACACCAACGTTCACGGCAATCGCGCCATTATGTTTCGGAGAAACCACTGTTCCTTCGCTTCCTACGGCTTCTAATGAAGGAATTACAGGAACGTGGACGCCAAGTACAATCAGTACTACAAGTACCGATACCTATAACTTCATTCCAGATGCTCCACAGTGTTCTAATACAGGTAGTATTACCGTTACGATATTGGATGTGGTTGCAATTGGTGTGGTAGGAGATTGTCAAAACAATGCATATGTATTAACAGTTTCACCAGTAACGGGAACATTTGATCCATCAGTAAGCTATTCTTGGCAAAATGGTTCGTCAGAAGTAGTAGGAACTAATGCTCCAACGCTGACCGTAACTAGTGCTGGAACTTATACGGTTTCCGTTAATCTAAACGGATGTATTAGTACGGCAAACCTTGCGGTAACTGCAGAAGATATTGCTTGTACGATTCAAAAAGGAATCTCCGCTGATGGTGATGGCCTGAATGATAACTTTGATCTTTCTGGATTCAATGTGAAGAAGATTACCATCTTTAACCGTTACGGTATGGAAGTTTACAGCAAAACAGACTATACTAACGAATGGAAAGGGGAATCTAAGGATGGCGATAAGTTACCTGACGGAACGTACTATTATGTGTTCTCTCGTGATAATGGAGAAACGAGATCAGGTTGGATATATATCAACAGAGAAAACTAAGGACCTATAATAATTTGCATTTAAAACAAAACAAAATGAAGAAAATATATTTCATTGCAATATTAGCTTTAACTGTCTTTACAGAGGTTCAAGCTCAACAAGATCCAAACTACACTCAGTACATGTACAACATGAGTGTAATTAATCCGGCTTATGCAGGTTCTAAAGAAAATTTATCCGGTGGTTTGTTGTACAGATCACAATGGGTTGGAATAGAAGGGGCTCCCAATACGGGAACCTTCTTCTTGCACAGTCCTGTGGGTAAGAATGTTGGACTTGGGCTTTCGGTAGTTTCAGATAAAATTGGTCCGGTTCAAGAGAATAACGTGTATGCCGATTTCTCTTATACCTTAAACATGGGTGGCGAACACCGTTTAGCTTTTGGATTGAAAGCAGGTGCGACCATGCATAAAGTGGATTTCAATACTATTTATCCAACGTTGCCACAACAATCTCCTAATGATCCTTTTAGTGCAGGAAATCCTAATGCTACGTTTCTTAATGTGGGTACAGGGGTGTTCTACTACACTCAGAAGTATTATGTGGCGTTGTCGGTGCCAAACATGCTAAAAGCTAAGTACTTGGATTTTGATGGTTCGAAATACGGTTCTGAAGAGATGCATTACTTCTTAACCGGAGGGTATGTATTTGACATCAATCCGAATTTAAAATTCAAACCATTTGCTATGGTTAAGTCGTCGTTAAATGCGCCAACATCGTTTGACGTTTCAACCAACTTCTTATTGTATGATAAATTAGAATTAGGAGCTACCTATAGATTAGAAGACTCATTTGGTGCTATGGTAAACTTTGCAATTACACCGAGTTTGAAAATTGGATACGCTTACGACCATGTTATTTCAGATATTAAAACGGTGGCACCTGCGTCGCACGAATTTATTTTATTATTTGATTTAAACTTCCCGAAAAAAGTATCACGTTCACCAAGATATTTCTAACCATAAAGTACTCTTAAAAATGAAAAATCTATATATAGCATTAAGTTTTGTTGCCCTTAGTTTTACAGTGACGGCTCAAGACAAAACCACCAAATCAGCAGACAAATTGTACAATCGATTTGAGTATGTTAATGCCGCTAAAGCTTACTTGAAGTTAGTGGAAGACGGTAAAGCAACGGCCTATGTTTACAAGCAGTTAGCAGACAGTTACTATAACATGTTCAATTCTACTGAAGCGGTAAAATGGTATGCCAAAGCCACTGAAATGACTCAGGATGCAGAAACGTACTATCGTTACGCTCAAATGTTAAAAGCAAATGGTAAGTACGATGAGGCGAACAAGCAAATGCAAAAATTTGCAGCTGCTGCTCCGGCTGACCAGCGCGCAAAAGCATTTAAAGAAAATCCTAACTATGTTCCGAAATTGTTAGATAAATCAAAATTATATAATGTGAATCCTTCCGATTTAAGCAGTGATAAATCAGATTTCGGCGCGGTATTATATGACAACACCGTTTATTTTGCAAGTGCTCGTAATGGAGCTCGTAAAAATTACGGATGGACTGACGAACCGTATTTAGATATTTACAAAGCTGACTACAACACGGATGGTACCATCACTAATGCTAGAACGGTTACTGAAATCAATACCAAATGGCATGATGGCCCCGCGTCTATAAGTGCTGATGGGAACACGATTTACTTTACTAGTGAAAGTTATAACGAGAAAGTTTCGGTAAAAGACAAAGCGGCAAACGCTAAATTTAGTCAAGTGTACTTGTATAAAGCGACTAAAGACGGTGACAAATGGAGTAATAAAGTAGCCTTGCCTTTCAACGGTAAAGACTACTCTACCAGTAATGCTACGTTAAGCCGTGATGGTAAAACCTTATACTTTGCTTCAGATCGTCCAGGTACTTTGGGAGGTTCTGATCTTTGGAAAGTTTCTGTGAATGCTGACGGTACGTATGGTGAGCCACAGAACTTGGGTAAAAATGTAAATACAGAAGGAAGTGAAAACTTCCCATTCATTGCGGATGACAATAAAACCTTATTCTTCGCCTCTAGCGGAAAACCAGGTTTAGGAGGATTAGACATCTACAAAGTGGATTTATCCGCAGGAGCTGATGCGACCAACTTAGGGAAGCCGGTAAACTCAGAGAAAGATGATTTCTCTTTTACGTTTAATGGGACTAAGAATCTTGGATTCTTATCAAGTAACCGTAATGGAAACGATGACATTTTTGCCGTTAGTCCGATTTGTGGCGTGGATGTAATGATTGTGGTTACAAATGCTAAAACAGGAGAAATTCTTTCTAATGCAAGTGTTAGTATCTTAGACGATAAGAAAAACGTAATTGCAACGGAAACTTCTAACGGTAAAGGAGAAGTGCAGTACCGCGTAGAATGTGATAAACCATATGTGGTTCAAGCTTCAAAAGATGGTTTCGAAGGAAATTCATTTGCGGTAACTAAAGGTAAAGGCCCAACGGCTAAAGTGGACGCTGCTTTACAACCTATAGATGTGATTATTAAAGAAGACGAGATTGTATTGAAAGATATATTCTTTGAATTCAATAAAAGTAATATTACACAAGAAGGTGCCTTCGAATTGGATAAGTTAGTTCAAGTATTGAAAAACAACGACAAGTTAGTTATTCTAGCGAAATCGCATACCGATAACAGAGGTAGTGATAAATACAATTTATCATTATCAGATCGTAGAGCCAACGCTACCGTACAATACATTATTTCAAAAGGAATTGCTGCGGATAGAATTTCTGGAAAAGGAATGGGCGAGTTAGAGCCGAAAGTGGATTGCGGTGCAAATTGTACCGAAGAGCAACACGCTCAAAACCGTCGTTCTGAATTCTTGATCGTAAAGAAATAAGCTAGTCTTACAATAAAAAAAGCCCCGAGTGACAACTCGGGGCTTTTTTTATTGTCGTAGTTTTAAGGCACCGTGATGGGATTCTTAAAAAAGAGTTTTTTGTTGTAGCGTTCGAAGCGGGTATGAGGAAGTGGTTAAGTGTGATTTCGGTTTTTTTACTTCCATTCTAGGGCATTCGTTTGTTGAAGTGCTTTGAACTGCGAGTATGTAAGGCGGTAGAGTTTGTTTTTAGGCGTTTTAAGAGGTTTTTTAGTAAAGAGGCAACGATTGCTTGTTCGCAATCTTTTTAAGGGTTTCTTTGTGTCTTAAGGTGTAACGATGCTATTCACAAATTGAGAAGATTTAGCCTTCGTAAAGGGCGAACCGTTTAGCAAACCTAAAAAGGTTTCAGCACCCAAATTGAAGTCACGATAGTGGTGGAGCAATTGAAAGCAAGGACAAGGGTCGTCCGCTTTTAAGGTATTATTTTTAAGAGTTATATTTGCTTTATAATGGTCATCACTTAGAAGATAGCAGTTGCTTGCTTTAAAGTGAGGAATTGACCGCGGTCAAATTCTGAAACGACCGTGGTCATTTCACTAAACGACCGCGGTCATTTTAGTAAATCACCATGGTGATTTAAAGGATGGTAAGGCAGCTTTTATAAAAGAGGTCCCTATACTATCTAAGAGCGCAACGTTCAAACCGAATTTCTGCAAGGGAAGTGCAAAAAAAAAGCCACTCAGTACGAGTGGCTTTTTACTTTTAAGCAGTAGTGCACTTATTCTTTAATAAAACGTTTTGTAGCCGTTCCTTTTTCGCTGCGTACTTCTAATAAATAGGTCCCTGTTCTTAAGGTTCCTACCATAATGGTGTTGTTATCGATTGTTCCTTTTGAAACTTCTTGGCCCATTAAGTTGTAGATTGTATAGGTGGCTGCAGTATCTAAATTTGCGATTGAGATCACCTCGCCTTTTACCGGGTTAGGGTATAACGAGAAGTTAACGGCAGTAGCATCCATTTGGCGCGCGGTCGCCGTTATATTTACAGTATAGTCTTCTACTTGACCAAATGACATTGTTTCACAAGAGGTCGGGACAGCATTATACTTCATGGAGACTCTCATACGAGTAGCTCCTAATTTAGCTGTAGCGGGAATAGTGAAAGTTCCTGATACCGGCGTTGTTGTCGATGCTGCTTTAGTCCATGCGGTTTCGCCGCTGTCAGCGAAGTCACCATCGCCATTGTAATCAATGAATACAGCGTAGCCTTCTTTAAATTTAGTAGAAGTCCAGCTAGGTGTGATGGTAATCGTGTAAGCAGTACCTCGAACAGCATTTGTAGTTAAAGCAGTAAAGTTTTCATATCCAGCAGTACCTGTTGAAGTATTGCTGATGGTTCCGAACACTACTTTACCAATTTTCTCATCGGCTGTAGAATTTGAAGTTGAAGCACAATAAGTAATTGTAACTGCCGAAGTTGTAACGCTTACGGTATTGCTTGCTAGTGAAGCATTTCCTGCAGCGTCTTTCGCTTTAACGGTAAAGGTATAAGTAGTAGCGGCTGTTAATCCCGTAACTGCATAGGTCGTAGCCGTTGTCGTAGAAGCTAATAATACGCCATTTCGATAAACATCGTATCCTGTAACGGCAACGTTGTCTGTAGCGGCAGTCCAAGATAAGTTGGTTGCCGTAGCAGTCGTTCCTGAAGCACTTAAGGTTGGAGCCGTAGGCGCCGTAGTATCCGGTGTTAAAGTCGTAACGGAAACCGTATTACTGGCTACAGAATTATTACCTGCAGCGTCTTTAGCTTTGACGGTGAACGAATAAGCGGTTGAGGCTGTTAAACCTGTTACGGCATAAGTAGTTGCTGTAGTGGTAGAAGCTAAAAGTACGCCATTTCTATATACATCATATCCTGTTACCCCTACATTATCCGTAGCAGCCGTCCAAGACAAGTTGGTTGACGTCGTAGTAGTACCCGCCGCACTTAAAGTAGGTGCTGTTGGCGCTGTAGTATCTGGAGCAGGTGCCAAAGTCGTTACACTTACGGCATTACTTGCTACTGAAGCATTACCCGCAGCATCTTTAGCTCTTACGGTAAAGGCATAGGTAGTAGAAGCGGTTAACCCCGAAACGGCAAAAGTAGTAGCAGCTGTAGAACCTAGTAATATGCCATCTCTATAAACATCATATCCTGTTACCGCTACGTTATCGGTAGCACCTGACCAAGATAAAGAGGTTGTTGTTTGTGTCGTTCCAGCAGCTGTTAACGTAGGCGCCGTAGGCGCAACAGTATCGGTAGAACCAGCTGTAATCGTAAAGTTAGTATTAGAAACATCAAAGAAAATATGGTTGCTTCCTTTTACCATGATACGGTTAGTAGTTCCTGGGGTGTTCGGAATCGTTACGGCCTCAGTACCATCATTTGGTGTCCCAGCCAATAAAGTAGTCCAAGTTGTTCCTGCATTGTTAGAAATAAGAATGTCTACATTGGCACAGTTCACGCCATTTGCAGTGGTTCCTGCCACAGCCCAAGTCACGGTTTGTGTACTTCCTCCCACATACGAAACAGCGGTATTTGGAGCCGTTACACTAAACGGACCTGCCGTAGCATTTACGGTTACGATCATGTCGTCACTGTTGTTTGCTGGACCACCAGCGTGGTTATCTCTTACGGTAACTCTGAAATTTAGCGTACGAGCCACTGATGAAAGCGCTTCAACGGTAAGTTCAGTTCCTGCAGTCGTTGTTGCTCCCGTTAATACAGAAGCCATTCTAGGGAAATAACGCGTAGGCGTAGTAGTAGAAGTGTATGATCTAAAGTTTACCCCTGTAGTTTTAGTGGCACTAGGCGCAGCAGAAGTCGTTTGGTTGTCCATTTGCTCCCAGTTGTACGTTAGTGCATCCCCGTTAGCATCAGTACCCGTTGCAGTTAGCATGAACGGCGTGCTTTTTGGAATAGTATAATCCAATCCAGCATTAGCTGTTGGTATGGCGTTTCCTGTCGCAGTTGTTACTGGACAAGTTTTGGTTTTAATGTTGTTCGTAACTTGTTGGATACTTACGGCATGGAAAAACGCATCTGAGTGTGGTTGTACATCTAAGGTTGTAATACCGGCATAGCCCATAATGGTTGAGCCAGAACCTGGTTCCATTTGTACGCCACTTCCTTCGTTGCTGTGCGTAAACGTATGGTTAGCTCCAAATTGGTGTCCCAATTCGTGTGCTACGTAATCGATATCAAAGTTATCTCCTGATGGTATTCCATCAGCTGGTGAAGTAATACCACTTCCTTTAGAACCGTTGGTACATACACAACCAATACAACCAGCATTACCGCCACCACCAGAAGCTCCAAATAGGTGACCTACATCGTAGTTAGCCTCTCCGATAACCGAAGTTAACGTAGACTGTAGTTGAGCATTCCATTGAGACATGCTAGCTGCCGCTGCATAAGGGTCGGTTGCTGCGCTAGTGTAGATTACTAAATCGGTATTAGCGATTAAGACCATACGCGCTGAGAAATCGGTTTCAAAAACACCATTAACACGGGTCATAGAGGCGTTGATTGCGGCTAAAGCCAAAGCTTTCGTTCCTCCAAAATAAACAGTATATTCTCCAGTACAAGACATGGCTAAACGGAAGGTTCTAAGTAAACCGTCGTCAGCATTAGGACGTGCAGTACTAGCGGAAACTGTGGGTGCTGCTAAATCAATAACTTTACACTCAAAAGGGGTCAATGACAACGCTTTATCTTGTTTTCTATAAACACTATAAGTCGTAAGATCTTGTGATATAGGTTCGATGAAAACCGCTGGTTTATCTGAAGCCAACACCATCGATTTGAATCCAAGTGGCGAAACGCTAAAATAAGCTCTAGCACTTGGGTCGGTTACCCCAACACCTAAATAAGATTTAATTTCTGGGAATTTTGCTTCTAAAGCCGGGTCCATGTTTGAGTTTTCAAAAATACGGTAGCTTTCCAGTGTTCCTTCTGCATTTGGAATTGACAAGGTGGTGCTAGACGCACTTAAGTCAGTTCCTCTTTTAGGAGTATTTTGCAATACTGTTTTTAAACCATCTAGATTTAAGGTAAACAGGTTGCGCTCCGGCAAATTCATTCTACTGTCTAGCGGCGTCATGTCGCTTTTCTTCGTAGTAGTGTTCCAAAGTGAGTTTTTGTTTTGGCCTATAGCCATGCCACTCACTACAAGCCATACAATCGCGAGTAATTTAAATTTCATAATGTGCTCAATTAGTTAAAATTATAAATCAAAAGTAAAATTAATTTTATGATTATGTTACGAAATTTATGAAAAAAGCTAACAAATCGATGAACTACGCTGTTTTTCTTTCAAGAATCGGTAAGAGGTAAGCAAATTGGGTACTTATCTAATAAAATATGGCATCAAGTGAGGGTAGTTTTCGCTGAAAAAAGTATTTTTAAGGCAAAATTAGTGGTATGGACTTCAGTTATTGGGAGCTTAAAAATTGGTTTACTCAGGTGGATTACACCATAGTAGGGAGTGGCATTGTAGGTTTGCATGCCGCTTTGGGTTTGCGGGAGCGTTTTCCTACGGCCAAGATATTGGTTTTGGAACAGGGGTTGTTGCCGCAAGGGGCTAGTACTAAAAATGCTGGGTTTGCTTGTTTTGGTAGTCTTTCAGAAATTATTGACGATTTAAAAACGCATAGCGAAGAAGAAGTGTTGCAGCTTATTGAAAAGCGTTGGCAAGGCTTGCAGTTGTTGCGCAAAAACTTGGGCGATACTGCTCTTGACTTCAAGCCTTATGGAGGGTATGAATTGTTTTTGAAAGAAGAGGAATCAACTTATGCCGAATGTTTGCAAAAACTTCCTTTTATCAACGAACTCTTGCGGCCCTTGTTTCGCAATGAGGTGTTTGCCAAGGAAGTTGACCGCTTTGCTTTTAAGGGGTTGCAGGAGTATACTATTTTTAATCCGTTTGAAGCCCAAATAGACACTGGGAATATGATGCAAGCTTTGTTGCAAAAAGCGGTGAGCCAAGGCATCTTGATTTTGAATCAGATTACGGTTACGGGCTATCATGAAGGTACTGAAAACGTTACCGTTGCGGCGGGAAATTTTACGTTTAGCACTCAAAAATTATTGTTTGCCACCAATGGCTTTGCAGGGCCGCTGACTCAAAGCCAAGTAAAACCGGCAAGAGCGCAAGTGCTGATTACGGAGCCGATTCCGAATTTAGACATCAAAGGAACCTTTCATTTGGATAAAGGATACTATTATTTTCGCAATGTGGAGGATCGCATCTTATTGGGTGGAGGGCGCAATTTAGATTTTGAGGGGGAGACGACTACCGAGTTTGGCCAAACAGAAATCATTCAAAATCGTTTGGAGTACTTGTTAAAAAATGTAATTTTACCCGATACCGATTATACCATTGCCCACCGTTGGAGCGGTATCATGGGACTGGGAACCACTAAAACCCCGATAGTGACCCAACTTTCACCGCATGTTTATTGTGGGGTGCGCTTGGGTGGTATGGGCGTCGCCATCGGTAGTTTAATTGGACAAGAATTAGCAGCATTAGTATGATGAGAAAAATAGTTCGTTGGTTTTGGAAAGCAATGCTTTGGTTTTTTGGGCTTTCTATTTTATCGGTTATTGTATTTAAGTGGGTTCCGATTCCGTTTACCCCTTTGATGGTTACCCGAATTGTTGAATTTAAACTGGACGGCGGCGATGCCATATACAGCCATGACTGGGTGCCGCTTGAGGAGATTTCGCCTAATTTACAAAAGGCTGTGATTGCCAGTGAGGATGGGAATTTCTTGAAGCATAGTGGGTTTGATTTTAAGGCCATGCAAAAGGCTTATAAAAGCAACAAAAAAGGGAAAAAGCTAAAAGGCGGTAGTACCATCTCGCAACAAACGGCCAAAAATGTTTTTTTGTGGCAAGGGCGCAGTTATTTGCGTAAGGGCCTAGAAGCCTACTTCACTGTGTTGATTGAATTGATTTGGGGTAAGGAGCGCATCATGGAGGTCTATTTGAATAGTATTGAAATGGGGAATGGAGTGTATGGAGCGCAAGCAGCAGCACGGCATTGGTACAGTACAACTGCTCAAGATTTAACACCCAAAGAAGCGGCAGGAATTGCGGCAATCTTGCCAAATCCAAGAAAATATAAAGCTTCTCATTCGTCGTCTTATATTAGTCGCCGCAAAGACAAAATTATGCGGATCATGCGTCATGTGGGTAAAATCAACTATTAATGCGCCGCTATCTACTGGTTTTTGGTTTGTTTGCCGTTTTGCTTCAGGGACAAAGCAAAACTCCGATGGTGATTGGGTTGCAACTCGACAATGATTCTTTTACTTCGACTTACAATGATTTTTATTACACCAATGGGCTGTTTTTCTACGCTAGCCAATTGGCAAAAGCCACTACAGCGACTACCAGGGTAATTCATAGCTTTCGTGTGGGGCAACAAATTTATAATCCGAGGTGGGTCAAAGCGAAAATACCGCAAAATCAGAACCGCCCGTATGCAGGCTATTTGTTTGCCGAATACACTACAACCCGAATCAGCGATGCTAACCAAGTACGAGCGAATACGTTTCAAATTGGGATTGTGGGTCCGGGCTCTGGGGCGGAAAGTTTTCAAAAATGGATGCA
>JBJONL010000009.1:0-35256 GCA_046051865.1 Bacteroidota bacterium
GCTTTTAAGAAATGCTTGTGGTGCCAGAGCGCGTAGGGTCCGAAACGTTGCTCGTCCACAAAATATTTTAAATTTTCTACGTGAGTGATTTCGGTTACCCATTTCATCGGAATTCCTAGTACTGGGGTAACAATGTATTGAATGATTTGACCGGGAAACATGGTACGGTCATCTCCTGATAAGGTTTTGAAGCCCATATATTCAGGGGTAATGGTTTTGAGGTTTTTTGGATCGGATAAAAAAGCCCAAGCTTCTTCCAGACTAATCGGTAGATTTTGTTTGGTATGCAGTGTGTATATTTTCATAATTTTTTTGGTAAAGGTACAAAATGTTTAACTATTTACAATATAAGTTAAACAAATAGATTTAAGTTATTCTTAACATCTGTCAACTTATACAATTTGTAAATTTGAGGCACATCTAAAAACCCTATACTCATGAGAAAAATTATTTTTTTATTAGCTACCCTAATTGCTAACTATGTTATTCACGCTCAAGTGAAAACGCCACAACCTAGTCCACACGCCAACGTTTCACAAGTCGTGGGGTTGACGGATGTTACCCTTGATTATTCTAGACCAAGTGCAAAAGGTAGAACTATTTTTGGGGACTTAGTACCTTTTGGAAAATTATGGAGAACGGGAGCTAATGCAAATACAACAGTTAGTTTTAGTGAAGATGTAGTAATTAATGGTACAACGTTAAAGAAAGGAAAATATGCTTTGTATACGACTCCCAAAGCAGAAGTATGGGAAGTAATATTCTACTCGGATACAGACAACTGGGGAACTCCAGAGGAGTGGAATGAAAAAAGTGTGGCTTTACGCACAACCGCTACTCCTGTTTCTTTGGGGAATTATGTTGAGTCGTTTACTTTGGCGGTAAACAATTTAAATAATGACGGTGGATCGTTAGATATTTCTTGGGAAAAGACCTTAGTTTCGGTTAAATTTCAGGTACCTACTCAAAAAACAGCGTTGGCTAGCATTGAGAAAACACTAGCAGGTCCATCAGCAGGAGATTACTACTCGTCAGCGCAATATTATTTTCAATCCAACGGAGACTTAAACAAAGCACTTGAATATGTAAATAAAGCCTTGTCTATGGTTAAGGCTGGGGATGATGTTCCGTATTGGCAAGTGCGTTTAAAATCGTTGGTACAAGCTAAATTAGGAGATAAAAAAGGCGCAATCGACACCGCTAAACTATCTCTGGCTGCTGCCGAAAAAGCTAAAAATGAGGACTACGTAAAGATGAATAACGATAGTATAAAAGAGTGGAGTAAAAAATAATACTACACGCTCCCATAAAAAAAACCACGGTACTTTATATAGTCCGTGGTTTTTTTTTTTTTGATTACGGTAAGGCCGCTTCTTTTTTGCCAAACGCTCGTTGGGAGAGGAGACTCAAGAGGACGGTTAGCGTGGCTCCTATAAAGTTCAACCATAGATATCCTAACTTCTCTTGGCCGGAAGGGTAAATGTAAATGGTGTAATAAAAGATGAAAAAGATAGTCAATTGGCTCACTACCGCACTATAAAAGATGGCGTTAGCTTTAACATATTTGAGGTAGAACCCCACTAAAAAGACACCTAACACCGTTCCATAGAATATAGATCCTACAATATTTACTAATTGGATTAAGTTTTCAAATAAAGTCCCTACGCAAGCAAATAGTATAGCGATAACTCCCCACAATAAGGTAAATCCCTTGGTAGCGTTAACAAAATGCTTCTCTGACCGAACTCCTTTAATATTTCGTTTATAGATATCAATGGCAGTCGTAGAAGCCAATGCAGTCAATCCCGAGGCTGATGAGGACATGGCAGCCGAAAAGATTACGGCCAATAAAAGTCCGATTAAGCCCGAAGGTAAATAATGCAAGATGAAGTAGATGAATACATAATCTTTATCATTGGTTTCGGCTTTACCGTCTACTTTTTCAATGATTTCTTTGGCTTGATCTCTTAGGTCTTTCTCTTTGCCTGAAAGGGAAACCAGTTTTTTTCTGAGGATTGGATTGTCGTAATTTTGATTTAAGTGGTCAATATAGAGGAGGTTGTACTCCTTTTTTTCCTCCGACAAATTGGTTAGTTGCTTTTCTAAGGCGTTGTATTGCAGTGCGTACTGTGATCTTTCAACAGCATCTCGGTTAATAGGATTGAAATGTAAGGGTACTGGATTGAATTGGAAGAATACAAAAACCATTACGCCGGTTAGTAAAATAAAGAACTGCATCGGTACTTTTAAAAAGCCGTTCATGATAAGACCCATTTGGCTTTCACGATCAGATTTTCCCGATAGGTAGCGTCCTACTTGTGATTGGTCGGTTCCAAAATAGGAGAGCATAAGAAAGAAACCTCCCGTAATCCCGCTCCAAAAGGTGTATTTGTTTTCGGGGTCAAAGGAAAAGTCCAAAATATTCATCTTATCATTGGCTCCCGCAATGTGCAGGGCGTTAGAGAAAGTCATGTCATTCGGCAACAAATGCAAGATTAAAAAGAAGGTGATGAACATCCCGCTCATGATGATGAACATTTGTTGCTTTTGGGTTACGTTGACTGCTTTAGTTCCTCCTGCAAAAGTATAGATGATTACTAAAATCCCGATAATGATGTTAAGCATGGTTAGGTTCCAACCGAGGATAGAGGATAAAATGATGGCTGGTGCATAGATTGTAAGTCCCGTTCCTAAACCACGTTGTACCAAAAATAAAATAGCAGTAAAGGATCGTGTTTTTAAATCAAATCGTTGCTCCAGATATTCATAGGCCGTAAATACTTTCAGTTTGTGGTAAATGGGAATAAAGGTGATCGAAATGATAACCATAGCGATTGGCAAGCCAAAATAAAACTGAACAAATCCCATTCCATCATGATACGCCTGACCGGGAGTGGATAAGAAGGTAATAGCACTTGCTTGTGTCGCCATAACCGATAATCCAACCGTCCACCAAGGAGTTTCCTTGTTGCCCAAGATATAATCTTCCACATTTTTGCTTCCTTTGGTTTTATAAACGCCATAGAAAACAATGAATAATAAGGTTACCGAAAGTACAATCCAATCCAGTTGCTGCATATCAAGAGAATAATTGCATTAAAATAAAAAACAAAATGATGTAAAAGATATTGATCACCAATACCCAAGTATAACTGTTCTTCCAAGCCGATTTTTTTGTTTCCATAGTTATTTGCCAATAGCAATTAAATTAGCCATCAATCGGAAGGCTCCGGAAACACCTTCGGGTAGTTCACGGAAAAAGCTGAGACCGGTATAAATGTAATATCCTTTTCCATAAGGCGCAATCAATAGGGCACCGTCTTTTGGTTTCTCGCCTTTGTCGTTAGCCGATAGAATGCTGGTGAAATGACTATCCCATTCACTAGGATAGTATAAACCTTGTTCTTGTTTCCATCCTTTAAAATCCTCCGCGGTTATTTTGTTGGGGTAATTCAAAGCAGGATGTTTAGGGGCAAGGAAGCGTACTTCTGCATTCTCTTCGGTCACGCGATCTCTTGATATTTTGAATGGAAACGGACCCATGTCTTTGGTAACCAAATCGTCGGTAGTATTGTATTGTACGATCATTGTCTTTCCGTTTTTGACAAAATCCAACAAGATGTTCTGTTTAAATGCAAGCGCATTATCTACGTTATAAGCTCGGATGCCTGTCATTACGACGTCAAAGTCTTTTAATGTCTCAGCAGTTATTTCTACTGCTTTAAAGACGGTTACTTCATAACCCATTTGGCTTAAGCTTTTAGGAACTTCATCGCCAACTCCCATAATATAAGCGATTTTCTCATCTTTAGTTTTGATTTTAAGATGGATTCCTCTAGCCTCAGCCGGTTTCAAAATCATTTGCTTATAAATGTGCGGATAATTGATGTCAATTTTATTTTGGGCATAGTCTTGACCTTCGACCGTAACAATGCTTTTAATGCTGATTTCACTAGCCTCTTTAGAAGGACTTACACTGAAAACGGCCATAACTTCTTGATCTTTTTTGTCAATCGTAAACGGAATGGATGCTGGGGATACTTCCCAATTGGGTGGCAACTCTAATTTCACCGTTCCTTTAAGATTGTCTTTACCCGCCTTCACTTTCACGGTTAGGGTTTTACTGCGGTCGTTGTTAAAAATATACACTTTCTCAGCAAGGGCAGAAGTGGCAATCGGGACAATGTCAAGGGGTTGAAACACTTCACCTTTTACATCGTCATTGTATTTATAAACGACATTTCGGTTAAAGGGTATAAAGGTTCCATAAATTTCAATGGAAAATACAACAGCTACTTGACGAAACACGTCGGATATACCAATACTTCTTTGGCTGTCAACACGGTACATTCCTGTAGTGCCCGGTTGCTTTAACCAATAAGGGCTAGTGTATTCGAAATCTTTTGGAAGTTCTAGAGTATTCGATTCCATGTACGGAATATTATTCTTTAATTCGATTATTTTTTGGTTTGATACATAAACCGGTACCGATTCAATACCCGTTAGTTTCATGGGAATCAAACTTCTATTAGTAACTTCCAATTTCACTTTTAACGTACTTCCTGGTGTAGTTTCTTGCACATCGGTAGTGGCTTCTAGATATAAACCAGCACAGCCTGCTATGATTTTTTTTAGTTCTTCAGTCTTGATCGTTTTCCAATGCGAGTCTTCCAAATCTTGGATTAAATTATAAGCTTTTACTAAATCGGCCACACTTGCACTCGGATTTTTAAAATCAAAGTTCTTTTGAACCGTGGCAAGCAGATCACCTATGGGTTTGCCATTCTTAACTCGGTTCCAAGTCGTATCAATGCCTTCAAATAAATTACTAGGTTCGTTGGGAGCTTCACCCTTTAAAAATTCCAAATACTCGTCTTCTTCGCCACGAGAACCGGTGGAGCCAAAACCTTGGGATTGGTGCCGACTCCTGCTTAGGGCTGCAATCTCTTGATTAGATTTGCCTAGTGATGCATAATAAGATCCTATGGAAAGCTTCGTCAGTTTGCTTTTATCAGCAGCCTCAAATTTTTCCTTACTTCCATAAAACCACCAGGAGGTATTAAAGAACAAGCGTTTCGGTTGCCAAGTTGTGGTATATTCTAACTGATTTGGATAAACAGTTGGATCGCTAACTTTATCAAAAGCTTCCACGCTGAGTAGGGCGGAGGAAGTATGGTGACCGTGGGTAGTTCCGGGCGAACGGTGATCAAAACGGTTAATAATTACATCGGGTTGAAATTTACGAATAGTCCACACCACATCACTCAATACTTGGTCTTTGTCCCATATTTGCAAGGTTTCTTCAGGATTCTTAGAAAAACCAAAATCATTAGCGCGAGAAAAAAACTGTTCGCCTCCATCGATTTTTCGCGCTTCTATAAGTTCTTGGGTTCGTATTAAACCCAATTGTTCTCTTAATTCTGGTCCAATCAAATTTTGACCGCCATCGCCACGAGTTAGCGATAAGTAACCTGTTTCGGCTTTTATATCATTGGATAAATAGGCAATCAAGCGTGTGTTTTCATCATCAGGATGGGCGGCTATGTAGAGTACCGATCCTAAGAAGTTGAGTTTTTGTATTTGATTATAGAGTTCGACAGCATTAGGCTTTTGGGGTTGTTGGGCCCAACTCGCTTGAAGAGTGAATAGACAAAGGGCAAGAAAGAATGAGTAACGCTTTTGCATTTTATAGGATTGTTGATACAGTAGCTTCAAATATACTGATTTAATAAAAAAGGGGTTTTAATTCGGTTTAATTTTAACACTAGATACGGGTCAAAAAAAAAATCTGCTCGTCGGAGCAGATTTTTTGAGGAAGTACAAAACCTTATTTAATTTTCGCCTTCTATTCTTGTGGCATAAGCAAATCGTCCTTTAGAATTGTATGGGTAGGTTTTTTTATGCAGTAAAATTAATCGATACGGATCTTCGTCATCATAGTTCGTAATTTCGACATGGGCTTTGTTGTACAAAGAATAGCCACCATAGTTTTGAGGCAATTCGGGTGCTGTAGTCCAAACACCTTTATCTTTGAAATGATAGACCATTTTTAGATTATCAAAGTAGGCTTCAATATTTGGAAAGTAGTAATATCGTATGTAACAGTTTGTCTTACGATCAATAGGTAAAGCATCCTTATTCGAGGACGCTTGCTGCGAGTAGACACTAATCGACAGCAACAATACTAAGAGGGGGATAATACATTTAGTCGTTTTCATGTTTTTGTAAATTTGGGATTAACAAAAAGTAACTACAGCCCATAAGGGCTAAAAAATAGTTTACAAATATAGTAAAGAAATGAGATTAATGCGCTAAACAAGCATAAAAATCGATGAAATACACTGTTTTACTATTTTCTTAAGAATAATACTAGTTATTAACAAGTTTTTTAGAGGTTTGTTCATCGGCCATTAGTTACTAAACTACCCGTAAAAGTGGTTTTGCCTTTTTTTGTTAGGATTAAATGGCGTTTTATTCTTTATGATGCTCTTTTTTATCCCCATGACCCTTATGTTCGCTATGCATAATGCTGTTATTTCGTCCGCGACTTGCGTTTGCTTTCCGACCGCGGTTGCCGTTGTCACGTTGGTTCGTTTTCCACTCGTTGTTTCCTCTATATTTTATTTTATGTTCTTTAAAATGTGCATAAGGTGTCCGTCCATGGTAGTCCGATAAATATATGGTATGACCTTGAGCCAGATTGTAGCCGCGGTACCTAGCCGGTAAAAATCTTGATCGACGCCATGTGCCATTGCCAAAATAGATATAAGTTCGAGCGGGGACATCATAATATACCTGGATATCAGGTAGGTAATAATAGGCTACAGTCACCGGAGCAGCAGGTGCCCACACGGGCGGTGTACCAATAGTTACGTTGACGGATACTTGCGCTTGACTAGTAAACATAGCCATAAGCAGTGCTATCGGTAAAATTATTTTTTGGGTACTCATAAGGCAATACGTATTGGGATGGTAAACCTAACTAGCTTTAACCATCAGATTAGACACTAAAAATTGTTTGTCTAAAGGTAGTTCGTTTAAAACCGATGCCGTTGTACTATTATGGAAATGATTTACACGATTACAGTGCTAATCGGTGAACTCGGTGTCGTTATGCTTAGGCTTAATGATCGAGATGCCTTTCTGCAACAACAAATTGTTTGGATAAGTTATCCGTTCTCCGTTCTCGTTTTTTAAATAGATATGAAAGGCTTTAATGTCTTCAATTTCAGCTTGTATCGGAAAGTCCTTGTCGTGTACAATGATGACATCGCCAATGCGAAAAGGAAAAAAGAAGAATAGGATAATCCCAGATGTAACATTACTAAGGATAGACCATTGCGCAAACAAAGCGACACCTACCACGGTCGTAACAGAAGATAATGTCAATAAGATGTCCTTTTTTTGGACGCCCCAAATGATGATAAGACCGGTAATCAAAATGATGTTGATTAGTAAATGAATGTATTTGATGACCAAATTAGTTCGGTGCTCCATAATCGCCGAGTGTTTGGCGTAGCGTCGAATAAATCGTGCCGCGACGATTCTCAATAAGACAATCAATAAAAGCAATATGCCGCTAGCAATTTCTTCTTTAAGATAATGAGAAAACATGTTCATAGGAAACTAAATTTTAAATCTTATTCTTCGTTCAGTTCTTTCGGTCCAACAGCTTCTGAATCCTCAGTCACGATCGTAGAACTAAAATTATTGGTATCGGCTGTATGGTCGTATTGATAACTTGGAATTTTAATTTTATGCCATTCAAAGGTTTTGGGTAAATCATCTCCCATCAAATATCCCCAAGGCTCCAAACTCTCGATACGGTCAAATATAACCTTAATGATGGCAATGATGGGTATAGCCAAAAACATCCCAGTAATGCCGCCTAAAACATTTCCAACGATAATCCCTACGATGGAAACCAAAGCGTTTATTTGTACTTTGGAATTTACAAATAGTGGAACCAATAAGTTATTGTCAATCAGCTGAACCACTACATTTACCACGATGACTCCAACAATAATCGTTAAATCGGTTGAACCCGTCAGGGAGACCGCAATGCTTAAAGCGCCCGCAAAGAGTATGCCGATATAAGGAACTAAATTCAAAATTCCTGTTATAATCCCCAATAAAATAAAATACGGAACGCCAATTAAGTACAATCCTAGGGTCGTCAATAACGACACAGCTACCATTTCAAACAAAAGCCCAACCACATAGCTTTGAACGGCCAATTTAATTTGAACCAATACAGTACGTAGTTTTTGATGGTGTTGAGGCTGGTATAGTTTTATCAAGAACGTAACAAATAGGTTTTGGTATAACAGAAACAAAAAGGTGTAAACGGGGATAAGGGCTAAATTGAGGATAATATCGGTAAACGAACTTAAAGTGCTTCCTACCAATTGTTTGCCTGAGGCTAAACTATCCATTTTTGCATTGTTGATGATCTCGTTTTGTTCTTGTTTACTCAAATTAAAATTATCCCGCAGTGCCTCCTGCAAATGTTGGAAATGGAAATATAAATTGTCTTTAATGTTGTCCCAATCGCTCGCCATACTGCCAATTTGCAACGAAATAAAATAGAGTATGCCAGCGAACAATAATACAAATACGCTGATTGCGAAAACTACTGCTATGAAATAAGGGAAGCGCAATCTACGGGTTAGAAAAACCACTATAGGCCTAAGAATGATGGCAAAGAGCAGCGAGAGCAATAAAGGAGAAATAATGTCCTGGCCAAAATAGACAATGACAAAAAGGCTAATCAAACAAAGTAAGACGCCAGCCAATTTGATGTAGAACGGGTGTTTTAGGGTTTCCGACATAGTACTCAATTTTACGGAAAGGTAGTTATTTTTTAGCTACCCATTTCAAAAGTACTAAGGTAACGGTATACTTTTTCAGTAGGAAGGCCTACCACGTTCGTATACGAACCTTCAATTTTTGAAATTCCGACTAATCCAATCCATTCTTGAATGCCATAAGCACCGGCTTTATCAAAAGGTTTATAGGCATCCAAATAATATTTTATGGCTTCGTCGCTCAAGGGGGTAAAGGTAACTTTCGTTACATCATAAATTGTTTCTCTCTGATGTAAAGTTTTGAAACATACGGAAGTAATGACTTCGTGAGTTGCTTGGGATAACGTCTGCAAGATTTTAAAGGCATCTTCGTAATCTTTGGGTTTGCCCAACGCTTTGTTATCCAACCATACAATCGTATCGCTAGTAATCAATAAGTCATTTTGGTTTAATTCTCCTTCAAAAGCACTGGCTTTTAGTTCGGCCAAGTAATTGGTAATCTCTACGCCTTGAAGGGTGTCAGGATATACTTCAGGTATGTCTTTTAAACGAATCTCGAACGCTAAATCTAAGTCCTTAAAGAATTGTTGTCTGCGGGGCGAACCCGAAGCCAAGATGATGTTTATTCCTTTTAAATGGTTACTTAGCATGATGCATCAAATTAAAAGTAATCACCGCACTAGAAACGATACCAAACAAAATGACCCACTTCAATAAGGTGCTCAAAAAATGGAACTCTTTGGAAGTCGAAGCGGTCCACATTTTTACCACAAAGAAAATCATCGGACTCACCACAAAAATAAGTCCGTACAAAGTAGCGTAGTACAATTGGTTAGCCATCAAATAGGTGTTGATGTACCACAATAAGGTTAGGATCGCAACGATGCCCAAACCAAATACGAGTTTGCTGGTTTTTTTTATGCCCAACGCTATCGCTAAGGTATTCATATCTTCACTTTTATCACCTTCTATGTCTTCCATGTCTTTAACGACTTCGCGCATAAAGTTTAGCGCAAAAGCAAAGATAGCATAGTCTAATAATAAGGAAAAAATGATTCCCATTTGAGCGCGATTACTTTCAAAAGTCAGCGGTAATAAATCATAAACGCCAATGATTAGAATGCTACAAGACAAGATAAAGGCGACGGCCAAATTACCAATCAACAACATTTGTTTTAACGTGGTAGCATACATGTAGAGTAGGGTAACAATAATAATAAAGATTCCACCAAACGTTGGTTTTTGGATGACATTCGACAAGTAAAATCCTATCCCAACTCCTGCAACATTTAACAAAAAGTAGAGATTATACCCCATAGCTTCCGAAATTCCTTTGCCGATATACACGCGCTCCGGTTTGTTAATGTGGTCTGTGTCCTGATCTAAGATGTCGTTGATAATGTATCCTGCAGCCGCTATCAATACGGTTGCCAATACCAATAAGAGGTACTGCGCATTACTCAAGAACAAGTAGATGTTTTGGTACTTTAAAAATCCAAATCGGAAAATCAATTGCATAAAAGCAATCAGCACTAAGTTTTGATAACGTATTAAATTTAAATATTTCATTTGTCTTGTAAAACGGTAATTTAAGGGTTTGGATAAGAGGATATTGAATTAATCGTGTTTGCCATTATAGTATAAATGCCATTTGCCTTGGACTTTCATCACTTGCTCAATCATCTCGCGTACAGCGCCTTTGCCGCCTTTTTTATGAGAAATATATTTGGATATCGCTTTAATTTCGGCGCTAGCATCTTGAGGACATACGGGTAAGCCTACCAATTGCATTACATGATAATCGGGTATGTCGTCGCCCATATAGAGTACGTTCTCCGGATTAATGTTATACAACGCTGCATATTCTTTAAATGTTGCTACTTTGTCGGAGGAGGCCAAATGAATATCAGTAATCCCTAAATTTTTGAGGCGAATGCGCACCCCTTCATTGTTTCCACCGGATATGATGCACACCTTATAGCCGCTTTCTACCGCTGCTTTCATGGCAAAACCATCGCGTATGTTCATCACGCGAAGCATTTCTCCAGTAGGCGTGATGTGTACCGAACTGTCGGTTAAAACCCCGTCAACGTCAAAGATAAACGTATTGATATTGTTGAGTATTTCTTTATAGCTTTTTCCCATTATCGATAATAGATTTTGTTAGCAATGTATAGAGTTCTTTTTGATGCGGCTTAGTTAAATAGTTCAAATGCGCATTAATGGTGGTGCTGTCTTGACGGCGTGCCGGACCGGTTTGTGCTTCCTGAGGAGCTAAAGTCATCACTTTGGCAGCGGTTTCTTGAATTAAAGGCTGTAGGAGTGCAAAGTCCAAATGATGTTCCTCACAAAGGTCACTGCCTATTTGGTAAAGATGATTCACAAAATTGCAGACAAATACCGCGGCGACATGTAAAGCTTTGCGTTGCTCCGAACTTACAGGGTAGATGACTTGGGTAATGGACTTGGCCACCGATTCTAGTAACGCATAATCAGTGGTATGTTCGGTTTCAAGACAGATGGGGATGTTGCTGAAATCAAGGTCTTTCCCTTTCGTAAAGGTTTGCAACGGATAAAAGACCGCTCGGTGGTTTTTTGGAACCAAATCCTCCATCGGGACGCTGCCTGACGTGTGGGCGACCAACTGGTTTTCAAAAGGAATTTTTTCAGATACCGAGCTGATAGCAGCATCAGAGACCGCAAGTAGGACTAGATCTACTTTGACCAAATCTTGATAGTCCGAAATGATTTGGTTGGGCGTGAGTAGGGGAGCGACCGACTCGGGTGTTCTTGCCAACACCTGCACTAGCGCCAAACCTTCCGCTTTTTTGAAAGCCAAAATAAGGTGCTGCGCTACATTTCCGGAACCAATAATGCTTACGGTTATCATGCGGTAAATGTAGAAAAAAAGGGAATAGGCTACAATAAATAATTAGCGCAAATTTCCCACGCAAAATCTGCTACAATAGTATTTTTTAGTACCTAAAGTACGATCTTTTCTATTGAAATTAATGGCTGATGATTTGATAATCTGGAGAATAACAGTATCTTCGCAACCTAACAAAAAAAAACTCATATGAAACAAATTAAATTCGCACTTTTAGCCCTAATCGCTGGGTTAACAGTATCTTGCTCGTCAAGCAGCAGCAGTGGCAGTTCTTCGGATGATCTTTATGTAAATTTTAAAGTAAACGGAACACAATCTAATATGGTTGATCCAGGAACAATTACTTCTTTAATGGCTTCTATCTCAGCTTCTGAGGATGTAGGTCAAGACATCCGTACGGTTATTTTTACTATCCCAGTAAATCCTACAGTAGGAACACACGAAATTACAAATGCTTCTGGTTCTGACTTAACCGCTTATTCTGCTACCTACATGTTAGGTGATGTAAATGTGGTTGCAACTAGCGGTACTTATACGATTACCAGTATCGGTGCTGAGTACATGGAAGGAACATTTTCTTTTACAGGTGAAGACGGTGGCGTAAACTACGCAATCACTGAAGGAACGTTCAGAGCATACAAACCAACACCTAACAACTAGTAATTGGTACAATATACTAAAAAGCCTCTTCGTTTGAAGAGGCTTTTTTATTTAGTCATTTCTCATTTTTAGGTTCAGCGCTAAGGTACTGGTATTCGTGTTGAACGCTTTTTTTGTTGAAATGCGGATTTTTAAAGGCCGAGACAAAAAAGTTGATTTTCTTGTTCCGACTCGTATATACTTTAAATTCCAATTGCTGTTGGGCGGCTATTAATTTGGTGGTCTTCGGACCCAAATCAACGGGGATCAAGTGGCTCATGATGGTTTTCAAGGCGTCGCTATTAGTTCCTTTGCCATTGCTAAATCGGACTTCGCTGATTTTTCCTTTTACGGTAGTAACATTAACCTTGTAGAGTGTCCCAACGCCGTGCTTCACGTCAAAAGTTTCTGCAAAATATTCATCATCCATCACTTTTCGGAAGGCTGCTTTATTCTTAAGCGCTGTAAAGTCTTGCCCCAAAAGTAAAGGCTCTAGTCCTTTAAAATCCGCTTCTTTGTGGTTGCAAGACACTAACCATAAGGTTATCATGCTTACTAATACTATCTTTTTCATAAGATTGAAATTAATCATTACTTTTAAATTTTCCGCGAGCAAAGCGACTGCTGCAGCGTGGCAAAATAAATTTGAAATTGTAAAGTCTATCATCCCTGCCTGCCGGCAGGCAGGTATCAGTCTATTATCTATTATCTCCCTCCAGCAACTCTTTCAACATCACCAAACTACCTTGCATATCTTTAGTAACCGATTTTTCCATAAACGGAATCAAAAGGTTCAAGGGGTATTTCAAGTCGCCCGCATTGCTCCAAGTGACTTGGGTATTTCCGTCCGGTAACGCTTGTGTTTCCATGACCATGCGCGAACTTACAACCATGGGTTTAACAAAACGAATCTCGGTTTCAATACGACGCCCTTCTTCAATCGCTATAATTTCTTTTTCGCCTTGTCCCGCTTCTTTACTGCCGTTCCAAGCATAAATAAAGCCCACTGTTCCATCCGTACCCGTAATCGTCTTTTGTCGGTCCGTTCCCGCCTGCGCGTGTTTGTTGAAGGCTTCTTGGTTGGCAACCAATTTAACAAAATCAAACACTTTACTATTCGAAGCCTCGATCACGATATTGCATTCTTCGTAATGATTTCGACGCATAAAAATAGCGGCAATAAAAAGTAAAGCCACAGTACCAGCAATTATCCAAAGTACAGTCATCATAATTTGTGTTTTATTAGTCTATCATCTATCATCTATCATCTTTCAGTCTATCATCTATCATCTATCATCTTTCAGTCTATCATCTTTCATCTATCATCCCTGCCTGCCGGCAGGCAGGGATCAGTCTACTTTTTTATAATACTTAACCACCGTTATATTATCAGGTTCAGTTACAATAAGGTCGTCGCCATTCAATACAGCATTGCGCTGCGGTATGGTTTGTCCCGATTGAAAGATATTGTAATTTCCGTCGTCTTCATTAGACCAATACCATCCCCCCGTAGCGGAAAAACCAGTACAATCCTCATTGGTGTAATAGGTTTCGACAATATAGTTGTTCGCAGACGATACCTCTAAAGATTCAGCCCCACATTGCTCATGGATGTCATAGTTGTAGACCGCATTTATGTTCCCATCCGTTTCATAAACGGTTTTATAGATAAACCATTTACCTACAATGGGATCTACGGCAGGCGAATCACTGCTGCTGCAGCAGGTTAAGGAAATTAATGTTAGTAGATATAGTATCGTTTTTTTCATTGTATTAAATAGCTATTCCGACTAGCGAACAGAATTAATTTAGTAAATTAGGTCAGCAAGGTACTTGTTTTTTATTGCTCGCACAGCATTTTCAACTTAGCTAATGCCTTTGGGTAATGCTCGTTCATATAGCTTTCAAACGCTTCAGCGGTATCCATTTCAACCGTTAGGGTAGTAGTACCTCTTTGTTCTTCAAAGATATATTGCTCCATACCATTTGCCCATTGCGCTACTTCAGGTCCCTCGGTGATCTCTTCGCTGCCTTTTAATAATCCGTAATGCTGGATGGAAACCAGTTGGTTGCGTTGGTTCTCTACAATTCTGGAAACCATACCGCCTCGTTCACCTTGTTCATCAATACCCACAAACAAGATTTTGCTTCCTTGGTCCCAACTCCCCTCATAAGTAGAAGTAGGGTTAAACACGGATGTCCATTGTTCGTAAGTGGTTTTGCTGTTCAAGCCCAGCATAAATTCATAAACGGTACCGACAGTTGCATGGATGTTCACTTTAAATTGTAAGGGTATCATCTTCTTCGAAAAATCATTTATAATAGAACCGGTTTTGGGTTCTACTGCTGTTATACGTTGTTTTAGGTGTTATTTCCTTTATTGAAAGAAGCAATAAATTGCTCTAAATTATTTTCTTCCAAACTTATCCTTAATTTTCCGGTATTGTTTTCAATAAGCTCATTCAGTATAGCCTTGTTTTCTTCTTCCTTTCGGAAAATTCTAATTGCATCAGAAATAAGTTTGAACGGCGTTGCGATTAGACCTCTTTTGGACCACCAACCCAAAAAAAAGGTTTTAAGCATTGTATTCAAACGCTTACTTTTAGCAAACGGAGCACAAATAACTAAGTCCTCCGTTTTGTCGGTGATTACAAAAAGCGCCGAAATTAGGGTATTGAATCGATAGGCATGTAAATTCCGATTTACCAAGCACCTGCTGCAGTTTAGTCTTCCAATTTTATCGACCAGATTTTTTTTCTCTAAGCCTTCAAAGCGATGGGTTTCATAATTCACCCATGCGGTAAGTTGGCTGTCTAAATTCCGATTCTTAATCTCCTCAAGGAGTAACGGTATAATTTCTTTTCTCAACCCTTTTGGATTCAGGGCCAATTCTTTGATCTTTGCATCGTCAAAGGTTTGGTACTTCTTTTTTACATCTTCAACACTCCACATAGACTTTATTCAATTAAATCTAGTATCCCTTGGCTTTATTAATTCCAATGATTCCTTTTTTTAGTTTCCGTAATATGAGCTAGATGATGGTTACAGTGCCAAGCATAGATGCCAATATTCTCGTCTACTCTGATGGTTTTTCCCGTTTCAGGATGCCTAAATGATCTGGCAAACTGTGCTTCCGTCAAATGATTTAATAAAACAGTCCATCGTTCGTGGATTCCTTCAATCATTTTCAAGGACGCTTCAATAGGCATGGTTTTGGAATCCAATAGTTCGGCCCAACGATCTTCAAAATAAGGTTTGATGGTTGGCTCATCCTCCGTCAAAGCAAGTTTTAAGCGTGTTAAGCTGTTCATATGACTGTCGGCACAATGATGCACTACTTGCCGGATAGTCCAACCCTCCGGCCGGTAGGGGGTGTCCAATTGCTCGTGGGTTAAGTTTCCAACTTCCTTTTTAAGTCTTTCGGGAAAGGTAGCAATAGCAGCAATCCATTGTTTTAAAAGAGTGTCTGTTACTTCTGCCGGTTTCTCAAACCGTCCTATCGGGTATTTTAATTCGTCTAGCGTCATAAAAGTAAATGCGCTTCTTGTGAAGTCTTTTTTAGCGTTGGACCATTACTTTTGGACTTATTTTTCCATCCGGGATTGCTCCCAATTATCTTTTAGTTCTTTCAACTTATCTTCATCAAAAGGTAACGAAAATTCGGTTACTCGATTTTCCTGAACAACGGAAGTATTGCTATAAGCGGCTGGATGGGCTAAAGTAGCGTTAAGCGTTCCAAGGCGAACGAGGGCTACATTATTGGTTGGATTCGTAAATAGTAATTTCGATATATCATCTACTTCATACGAAGCGATGCCACCGCTCTTCATGGGAAACCATAAAATAACTTTCTCTTCCGAACCAATCAAACTTTTATCTAGCACAATAGCCCTATACTTATTTTTCAAAAGTGGCAGATCAAACTCGAGGAGGTAACCATTACCCTTTTCGATTTTTCCATTCTTTTCTAACGCAATTTCAATCATGCTCCGTTTCTTTAAAGTGGCGTCCTGTGCAACCACTTGCGTAAGTACGAGCATACAAACTAAAGACAAAAATGTATTGATGTTTTTCATATTCTTAAACTATTAAGGTATAAAATGCTGTTGTGAGCGTTGTTATTTAACTAAGCAAAATCAAATAAATTTGCACTTTCTGTAATCCTAGTTGTTTCAAAGATAACTAATTTTTTCGCAAACCACCCCCTCCAAACCACAATTATCCGCTTATTTTTCGCACTCACTTTAGCATTAAAAGCCCTCTTTTTTACCTTAAAAACAAGTGAAACCAACCCAATTTTAGTCCATTAAACCACTTTTTTTAGGAAAAATTGATTCGATTTTCAGTTCATGCCTATGCGTTAAACGGTTTATGCCTATAAACGAATCAGTTCATGCCTATAAACAGATCGGTTTATGCCTATAAACGAAACGGTTCATGCCTATGAATTTTAGACCTAAAGGCATTAAAAAAGCCCCAGGAAGGGCTTCAAGGGGCTTTTTTTGAATGTTGGATGTTTGGATTTGCAGCGTATGGAAATGCGTTAGTTGGACTATAACAAAAGGCACAGCCTCAATGCTAGATTGCACAAACGCTCTAGTCCTAATCCATGTAAACCATTATTTATTAATTCATATCTCATAACTCGTAACTTATAACTCATAACTCATAACTCTTAACTCATAACTCATAACTCATAACTCATAACTCTTAACTCTTAACTCTTAACTCTTAACTCTTAACTCATAACTCTTAACTCTTAACTCATAACTCATAACTCCTCGCTTTTATAATTAGACAAAACAAATCCCAAAAGGTTTAATCACGTCCTAAAAAAAAGCTTTCCAATCAGTTAATCAGTAACTTAGATACGCAGGCACTTAAGCTAGCAACCGCATAGCTACTACAACAAAAAATCCCCCCTTTAAATCAAAAAAATCAACAATTTTAATTTACTTTTGTTACACTTTTTAAAATCGCTTCCAACTCATGGAAAAAAAAATATTCTCCGTTCTATTCTCTACACGTTTAATGGCTATTTTGTTTCTTGGTTTTGCCACGGCCATGGCCGCAGGAACCTTCATAGAAAGCAAGTACAATACGGATACCGCGCGCATTTACATTTACAATGCTTGGTGGTTTGAAGCCATCATGTTGTTCTTTATGATCAACTTTTTTGGAAATATTAAGCGGTACCAACTCCATAAAAAGGAGAAATGGGCCACGTTAATGTTGCACTTAGCGTTCATCTTTATTATCACAGGAGCGTTCATTACCCGCTACATTAGTTTTGAAGGCATGATGCCCATTAGAGAAGGGGCGGTGGCCACCCAATTCTATTCTGACAAATGTTTTTTAACTGTTTGGGTAGACGGTCAATATCAGGGCCAACTAAAACGCCGCATCTTCGAAAAACCTTTGCTGTTGTCGCAGGCAGCCCACAATGATTTTTCCCTAAACGAAAGCTTTGCCGAAACACCCTTCGAAATCAATTTTAAGGACTACCAAATGGACGTTAAAAAATCCATCAAAGAAACGCCTGACGGGGCTACTTACCTTAAGTTGGTCGAATCCAGTGACGGCATGCGTAACGAGCATTTTCTAAAAGAAGGGGAAGTACAGGACATCCACAATGTCTTATTTGCGCTCAACAAACCAACGCAAGGTGCCATCAATATTGATACACATAAAAATACGATCACCACACCTTTTGACGGACAGTTCATGCGCATGGCGGACAAGCTACAAGGCACGGTGAAAAAAGATTTGGCCGGACCGCTTATGTACCGCTCGCTATACAATTTAGGAGGGGCGCAGTTTGTGATTCCGGACCAACCTAAAACAGGGGTGATTGATTTTGTATCAAGCGGTAACTATAAAGCCAAAAATGCAGAGAACGCATTAACCCTTATGTTAAAGTCGGGCAACAAAGAACAACTGGTAACAGTCACAGGTACAAAAGGTAAGCAAGGCGAACCAAAAGTTGTAAAGCTAGGTGCGCTTGAATTCACCATCTTCTATGGGAGTAAGGTGTACAACTTGCCGTTTAGTGTAAAACTAAATGATTTCGTAGCCCTAAAATACCCCGGAACGGAGAAAAGCTTCTCTTCTTTTGAAAGCAAAGTAACCGTGACCGAAGAAAAACAGAAATTTGATGCCCGCATCTATATGAACCACATCCTTGACCACGACGGCTACCGCTTATTTCAAGCGTCTTTCGACCCCGATGAAAAAGGTACTATATTGTCTGTCAACCACGATTATTGGGGGACTACCATCACGTACATAGGATACTATCTTTTATTCTTTGCGATGCTAGCCATTCTATTTGTTAAGAATACCCGCTTTGCCGATATCAAACGCAAACTAGAAAACGTTAAAAAGAAAAAAGCCAATTTAGCTTCCGTACTACTTTTGTTCGCTGCTTTCCAAGGCTTTGGGCAAAACAACAAAGCTACGGCGAATCTGTTGCCAACCCAAAAACAAGTTGACTCAATCCTGAACTATTACAAAGTGCCTGAGGCGCAAGCGGCGCAGTTTGGCCGACTCGTAATCCAAGACGAGGGTGGACGTATGAAGCCTATCAATACCTTTTCTTCGGAGTTGTTACGTAAGGTGAGTCATAGTGATACCTATCACGGAATGAACTCTGACCAAGCTTTTATATCCATGACACAATTCCCAACGGTTTGGTTTGAAACGCCGCTAATCTATATCAAAAGCGGTAACGATAGCATCCGCAAAATCCTAGGGATCAAAGCTACAGACAAGTTTGCAACCTTCCGCTCTTGCTTCGATGAGCGTGGGAATTATAAATTATCACCATACTTGGATGAGGCTTATAAGGCGGCGAACCCAGATCAGTTCCAAAAAGATTTTATTGAAACGGATAAGAAAGTAAATTTATTGAACGCTGCCTTAAGCGGTAAAATTCTGCGCATCTTCCCAATTCCAGGAGACGAAAACAACAAATGGGTGTCCTACCTAGAAATCGAACACGCTACGGGAACTGCTTTGGATACAATCAAATCGGCCTTGCCTTTGTTTTTAGATGAACTCAGAAGAGGGTCTGCCACCAAGAAATACACCTTAGCCAATACCCTCTTGTCAGGGATGGACAGCTACCAGAGGAAATTTGGTAAAGCCGTGCGCCCAAGCGATGACAAAATAAACTACGAGATCCTATACAACAAATACGATGTGTTTCAAAAACTACCGTATGCCTACCTAATCGTAGCCATTCTAATGTTATTGTTCACCATTCTCCAAATCTTCAAAGAAACCAAAGCTCTGAAGGTTACGGTGAACTTCTTTCATATTATGGTTGGACTACTGTTTGCCATTCATACCTTAGGATTAATTGCCCGTTGGTACATCTCTGGTCATGCGCCATGGAGCAATGCTTACGAAGCCATCGTCTACGTGGCTTGGTCGACCATGTTCTTCGGATTGGCCTTTGACCGCAAATCCAAACTTACGGTTGCTTCTTGTGCGTTCGTAACCGCGATGATCCTAACGGCGGCTTATGCCAACTGGATTGATCCTGAGATAGCCAACCTACAGCCGGTGTTAAATTCCTACTGGCTAATGATCCACGTGGCGGTGATTGTGGCCAGTTACGGTCCGTTTGCCCTGGGTGCCATCTTAGGTTTTGTATCCCTGTTGTTGATCATGTTTACCACCAATAAGAATAAAGCCCGCATGGAGCTTAACATCCAAGAGATAACCTATATCAACGAAATGGCCTTAACCATAGGCTTAGTCATGCTCACCATTGGTAACTTTTTAGGAGGGCAATGGGCCAACGAGAGTTGGGGCCGCTACTGGGGTTGGGATCCAAAAGAAACTTGGGCCCTAATCAGTATTATGATCTATGCCTTCGTAATCCATGCACGCTTTGTACCGTACTTGCGCAACAAGTGGTTTTTTAACTTGATGGCATTATACGCCTTCGTATCGATCCTGTTCACGTACTACGGTGTAAACTTCCACCTTGTAGGGCTGCATTCCTACGCCAGTGGAGAGGCCAAGTCCTTAAGTTGGATCTGGCTTACCCTAGGAGGAATGACCGCCATAGGCGCTATGGCATATCCAAGCTACAGAAAGCATTATCGCAAGAAATAACAATAAAGGTTCACGAAAGTGAGCCTTTATTGTTATTGCTATTTTTCCATACCGCTCAGTTTTCATAATCCTGAGCGGTGTAACGTTAACAAAACTTTAATAGTTCTCGTGGTAGGGAAATACTGTACTACGTTGTTCTTGTATATAGAGTTAGGGAAGAATCTGCTATGAGATTTTTTTCATTTTGTTTTGGTGGGTAGACTATTGTGCTATCTTGTTTGTTGAGAGCTCAGCGATTGATTTAGTCGCTGAGCTCTTTATTTTATCAAAACTTTAAGAAAGATATAACAGCGGCGTACCCAAAGATTACTTAATTTTATAAAAAAAATAAAACGAATGAAAAAACTAATACTATTGGCCTGCTGCATCGGACTCCTTTGGGTGTACTCAAATGCAGCGCAAACAAAAACAACCCCCGAAAACAACAACAACAAAATGATTACAGAAACAACGAAGGCAGAAACTATTTACCAGTTTAAAGTAACCGACCTTTACGGAAAGCCTTTTGACTTTGCCAGCCTGAAAGGAAAGAAAATACTAGTAGTGAATACGGCATCGGAATGTGGACTAACGCCGCAGTACCAAGATTTAGAATCGATTTACAAAAAATACAAAGACAAGAATTTTGTAATCGTTGGTTTTCCAGCCAACAACTTTGGATCTCAAGAACCAGGAACTAATGCGCAGATCGCCAAATTCTGTACGGCCAACTACGGGGTAACTTTTCCTATGATGAGCAAAATATCAGTGAAAGGAAGCGATAAGCATGCCGTTTATCAATTCCTGACCGAGAAAAAGAGAAACGGACTCCAAGACAGTGAGGTGGAGTGGAACTTTCAAAAATACTTGATTGATGAATCAGGCCATTTAGTAAAAGTGCTTTCCCCACGCACTCTGCCCACTGATTCCGAAATTGTCAATTGGATTAATAGTAAATAAATTGATTTGTTTTGAATTAAAGGAAACCCGGTGAAGAAATTCATCGGTTTTTTTTTGTAATAATATCGACTAACGTCACGCCCTCTGTGGTTAAAAGAGTTTTTTTTCCTTTAAACGATTTTTACTTAATGGTTATTAAATAGTTACTAGTTTTGGGTTAAATAATAACAGCCGCAAGACTTATTTTATGAAAGATATTTTCAATCCTATATACCGACAAGATTATTTAGAAGGATATGCAATCGGTCAAAACCCTTACGCCAAACTAAGCGATAAGGATTCTAATGAGGCCTATAAAGATGGTTTCCATCAAGGTCGGTTGAATTACGAAAGTATGAATGGAAATGTCGAATTCGGCATTCCCCAGCTACTCGTAACCAATAAAGTCCTAGAAGATTTTCTGTTAGCAGGCATGCTAGGCATGAGCATCAGCGATGAAGGATATACGCCGTTCCAAATTGATGTCATCGAGAAATGGTACCAAAGCGGTATCGAAAAATACGACGCCAATCAAAGCATTTATTTGCTAGCCATCTTGGAGCAAAACGGTATCGAAGTTATTTAATTCCTCTTACTCAAAATAAAACCCAATTTTTTTTCAAAGACCCGGTGTCCTCATAGCATCGGGTTTTTGTATTTTGGTAGACTGCTTTGTTTTATAGGTAATAGGTGGAATAGTGATAGTATAGTAGACAATAGAGCGATTGAATGATAAATGATAGACTTACAAGTCATCCAAAATTTAAACAAACAACTGCAATAGGACACTATGTAGCCACCGGTCGAACTTATAGCCACTTTCTCTAATCACCCCCACGGTTTCAAATCCCATGCGTTCATGGAACGCTATACTGTCTTGGTTTTCAGCATCAATCACCCCAATCATCGTATGTAATTTTTGCTCCCTAGCTCTTGCAATTAATGCCTCCAATATTGCTTTCCCAATCCCTTGTCCGTGCTCGTTAGGCAGCACATAAACAGAATGTTCCACTGTGAACCGATAGGCCGCTCTAAATCGAAACTCGCTGTAGTAGCCAAAACCAACCAAGCGGTTCTCTATCATGGCGACAATAACCGGAAATCCTTTCTCCACTTTCTCATCTAATTGGGTTTGCTGTTGCGCAACAGTGCGTAAATCATAATCGTAAATCGCCGTAGAATTGGCGATGTAGTAATTCAATATCGCCACGATGCCTTCCGCATCTGCTGGGGTGTAGGGTCTTAGTTGTAGTGCTGCCATGTTAGAATTAAAGGTTAAATGTATAAAATAACTTCCAACCTTTGTACCTTTGTTACTTGAAACCTAAATTAAATGATTTATCCTAAAATACCTTTGGCACAAAGCATCATTGAGATATGCAACGCCAAAGGAGTTCATGATATCGTAATTTCACCAGGCTCTCGCAACGCGCCTTTGACCATCGGGTTTACCCATAATCCGTCCTTTCAATGTTATAGCATCGCTGACGAACGCTGTGCTGCCTTTTTTGCTTTAGGAATCGCCCAACAAACCAAAAAACCGGTGGCCGTAGTCTGTACGTCAGGCTCAGCCTTACTCAACTATTACCCGGCCTTTGCGGAAGCTTTCTACAGCCAGATTCCATTAATCGTAATCTCTGCCGATAGACCGCACGACAAAATAGACATAGGGGATGGGCAAACCATCCGCCAAGAAGATGTCTATAAAAATCACTCGCTCTACAACGCCAACCTGCTAGCGGAAGCTTCTGAAGCCAACGACGTTTTCATCAACGAAGCAATTAATGTAGCCATTGCCCACAAAGGTCCCGTTCACATCAACGCACCATTTGAAGAACCGTTATACGAAACGACTCCCAAGCTAACCGTGGATGCCAATGTGACGCATCTTTTTAAAGCCAACCGCGTCGTACGAGTAGAAGACATCATCGCCTTCTCGACGCTTTGGAACCATAGCCAAAAGATTTTAGTCGTGGTAGGGGAGTGTCCGCCCCACAGTATTGAACAAGATTGGATTGATCAACTAGCCCAGTTTCCTTCGGTTGTTGTGCTTACGGAGACGACATCCAACTTGCACCATCCGTCCTTCATAAACAACATCGATACGCTTATCACGCCCTTTGGTGCTAAAGAATTTGCCGAATTGCAGCCACGCATCCTGCTAACGTTTGGAGGCATGATTGTGTCTAAGCGAATAAAAGCATTCCTGAGAAAATATAAACCGCGGCACCATTGGCATATTGACGAGCTGAGAGCTTACGATACCTTTGGCATCCTAACGAAGCATTTTCAGGTTGCTCCGAATCAGTTTTTTAGTCAGTTCCTTCCGCACCTACAAGTGGTGGAGAGTAGCTATAAAGCAACCTTTGAACACATTCGACAAGACCGTAAAAGGAAACATGAAGCTTATTTGTCGCAAGTAGCCTTCTCAGATTTCAAGGCTTATCATACCATTTTATCACAGCTACCAAAAAGCATCCAATTGCAAATAAGCAACAGTGCTGCTGTACGCTATGCGCAATTGTTTGATTTTGACAAAAGCATCGATGTGTACTGCAACCGCGGGACTAGTGGTATCGATGGTAGCACGTCGACCGCTATCGGAGCTGCCGTTGGAAGTAAGAAGCCAACCGTTTTAATCACGGGGGATATTAGCTTCCTGTACGATAGTAACGCCCTTTGGAATAATTATATACCGGCCAACTTCAAAATCATCCTCATGAACAACGGAGGAGGAGGGATCTTTAGGATTCTACCTGGTCACGAAGAATCAGAAACCTTCCATACGTATTTTGAAACTTCGCACTGCCTAACTGCCGAGCACCTAGCCAAGATGTACCGCTTCCAGTACCTAACTGCAAGTGATGATCAGACCTTAAGCGACGGACTAAAACAATTGTGGGCTAGCAAGGACCAACCTACCATCTTAGAAGTTTTTACCCCTACAAGACAAAACGATAAAGTACTAAAGCAGTATTTTAAAGAATTAACCTAATTGCCTATATTTACGAAAACCGATTCAGCTTTGAGTAACACCAACAAACTAAAGATATTCAACGACCCCATCTATGGTTTTATTACCATACCCAATACGTTGATTTACGATTTAATACAGCATCCTTATTTTCAAAGGTTGCGTCGCATTTCCCAAATGGGCTTGTCGTACCTAGTCTATCCAGGTGCGCACCATACCCGTTTCCACCACGCCCTAGGCGCGATGCACATGATGCAGCAGGCCGTAGAAGTCCTGCGATTCAAAGGAGTAGTCATTTCTAAAGAGGAAGAGAATGCCCTTTATATTGCCATACTATTGCATGATATTGGCCATGGACCCTTCTCGCATGCGATGGAACACAGCATTGTGGAGGAAGTTAACCACGAAGCCATCTCGCTATTGTTTATGAACCAACTCAACAAAGTGTTTGACGGGCAGTTAGGTCTGGCCATCCAAGTCTTTAAAGGGGACTACCACCGCAAGTTCATGCTGCAATTGATTTCGAGCCAACTCGATATGGACCGCATGGACTATCTTAAACGAGATAGTTTTTACTCAGGAGTAGCCGAAGGAAATATTAATTCTGACCGACTTATCCAAATGATGAATGTGGTCGATGATGTTTTAGTCATGGAGGAAAAAGGAATTTATTCCATAGAAAAGTTTCTAATGGCCCGCCGATTAATGTATTGGCAAGCCTACCTGCACAAAACAAGTTTGGTTGCCGAACTCACGTTAACTAAAACACTACAACGTGCCAAAGAACTTTTGCACAAAGGTGTAGTGATAGAGTGCAGTGCACCGCTAAAGCACTTTATGGAACATAAAGTAACCTTGGAAAGCTTTTCAAATACCGATTTAGATACCTTTGCGCAACTCGATGATTATGATATTATTAGCGCACTGAAAGTTTGGCAAAATCATCCTGATTTCATCTTGTCCAGCTTAAGCAAAATGATTATTAATAGAGACTTGTCTAAAGTCAAGTTGAATAGTGAAAAATTCCCGCCCGAGGTCCTAGAAGAGATGACGGCGCGGTTTATGGCCAAGCATCACATAACGCAGCAGGAGGCCAAGTATTTCATTTTTAAAGGTAAAATCAAGAACCAAGCCTATAGCAAAGAGGCGGAACCCATACGCATACTCAAGAAAGATAGAACCATTGAAGATGTAGTAGAGGCTTCTGACCAATTAAATTTGAAAGCCTTGTCAAAACCAGTGACAAAATATTACATTTGTTTTCCAAAACTCCTTGAAGAATTGTACCAATAAAATCGATTTTTTTATACTTTTGTGGCAATGAAATTTACAGCAGCTCAAATAGCAGAAATTCTACAAGGTGAAGTGGTAGGTAACCCTGACGCCGAAGTATTTAAATTAGCTAAAATAGAAGAAGGTACTGAAGGTTCGCTAACATTTTTAGCCAACCCTAAATACGTCAATCATATCTATGCTACTGCTGCTACAATTACCATAGTTAACCATAGCTTCGAACCAGAACAAGTGCTCAAAACTACCTTGATTAAAGTAGATGATGCTTACCAGTCGTTTTCTAAATTGTTAGAATACTACAATCAGGTAAAGCTCATGAAGTCAGGTATCGAGGAACCTTCCGTGATTTCGGAGAACGTAGTTTATGGAGTGAACCTTTATTTAGGCAGCTTCAGCTATATCGGTAAAAATGTAGTGATTGGGGACAACGTAAAGATTTATCCGAACTCGTTCATTGGGGATAACGTAACCATAGGAGACAATACCATACTATTTGCCGGCGTGAAGATTTATTCGGAGTCGGTTATTGGAGCCAATTGTACCATGCATTCGGGAGCCATCATCGGTTCGGACGGCTTCGGATTTGCTCCTACAGAAACAGGTTCGTTTACCAAGATTCCCCAAATCGGAAATGTGATCATGGAAGATGATGTTGATGTAGGCGCTGCTACTACGATTGATCGAGCTACCTTAGGGTCGACCATCATTCGCAAAGGGGTAAAACTTGATAACCATATCCAAATCGCACACAACGTCGAAATAGGAGAACATACCGTAATTGCCGCCCAAACCGGTGTGGCAGGTTCAACCAAAATAGGAAGCAATTGCATGATCGGGGGCCAAGTAGGCATCGCTGGTCATCTTACCATAGGAAACAATGTACGCGTTCAAGCCCAGTCAGGTGTAGGCAAAAACCTAACGGATGGAGAAGTTGTACAAGGTTCGCCCGCATTCAACTATGCCGATTACAGCAAATCGTATGTACATTTCAGAAATTTGCCTAAAATTGTAGCCGAACTAGACGAACTTAAAAAGAATAACTCAAACTAAACTTAGAAATAGCATGCCCGTAGTGAAACAGAAAACCATCCAAAACGAAATCTCATTAACCGGAGTTGGATTGCATACAGGGAAAGAAGTCAAGATGACGTTCAAACCAGCACCGATCAACAATGGTTTTACTTTTGTTAGAGTAGATTTAGAAGGAAGCCCCATCATTGAAGCTGATGCCAATTATGTCGTAAACACACAGCGAGGAACCAATCTAGAGAAACTAGGGGTTAAAATCCAAACGTCAGAACACGTATTAGCAGCTTTTGTAGGGTGTGATGTAGATAATGTGATCATCGAACTTAACGAGTCGGAGCCCCCTATCATGGACGGTTCTTCTAAGTTTTTTGTAGAAGCCATTGAAAATGCAGGTATCGTAGAGCAAGATGCTGAACGCAAATACTATGTCGTAAAGGAAGTAATTTCGTTTATGGATGAGTCTACAGGAAGTGAAATTTTAGTGATGCCCGCGGACGATTACCAAGTAACGGCTATGGTTGATTTTGGAACCAAAGTAGTGGGAACGCAAAACGCGACCATGAAAAACATATCCGAATTTAAAACGGAAATCGCCGATGCCCGTACCTTTAGTTTTTTACACGAATTAGAAACCTTATTGGACAACGGCCTAATTAAAGGAGGCGATCTAAACAATGCTATTGTATACGTAGATAAAGATATTTCTCCTAAGACCATGGAAAACCTTAAGGTGGCTTTTGGAAAAGAGCACATCTCCGTGAAAGCGAATGGAATCCTTGATAATTTAACCTTGCATTATCCGAACGAAGCTGCGCGTCACAAACTTTTGGACGTTATTGGTGATTTGGCGCTAGTGGGAACACGCATTAAAGGAAAAGTGATTGCCAACAAACCGGGCCACTTTGTGAACACCCAGTTTGCCAAAAAACTTTCGAAGATCATTAAGATCGAACAACGCAACCAAATTCCAGTGTACGACTTGCACAAAGAGCCGTTCATGGATATTAATAAGATCATGGCTATGTTGCCGCACCGTCCGCCGTTCTTATTGGTGGATAAGATCTTAGAAATGTCAGACGATCACGTAGTCGGATTAAAGAATGTAACCATGAACGAAGACTTCTTCGTGGGTCACTTCCCGGGTGCTCCTGTAATGCCAGGGGTATTAATCGTTGAGGCTATGGCGCAAACAGGCGGAATCTTAATCTTAAGCTCTGTTCCTGATCCCGAAAATTATTTAACGTATTTCATGAAAATAGACAATGTAAAATTCAAGCACAAAGTGTTACCGGGTGATACATTGGTATTCAAATGCGACTTAATATCGCCGATTCGTAGAGGGATTTGCCACATGCAAGCCAATGCCTACGCCAATGGAAAATTAGTCGCAGAAGCAGAATTAATGGCACAAATAGCCAAGAAAAACTAAATTAAAAGCATATGAATCAACCGTTAGCCTATGTACATCCTGGTGCCAAAATCGCTAAGAATGTCGTTATCGAACCTTTTACTACCATTCATAATAATGTTGTGATCGGCGACGGAACTTGGATTGGATCCAATGTTACCATTATGGAAGGCGCTCGCATTGGAAAGAATTGTAACATTTTTCCGGGAGCCGTTATTTCTGCAGTACCACAAGACTTGAAATTTGGTGGGGAAGAATCGTTGGCCGTAATTGGAGATAACGTAACCGTTAGAGAATGCGTGACCATCAATAGAGGTACAGTAGCTTCGGGCCAAACTAAGATAGGCAACAACTGTTTGATCATGGCTACGGCGCACATTGCTCACGATTGCCACATTGGGGATAATGCGATTATTGTGAATGGGGTGGCACTAGCGGGTCACGTTATCGTGGGGAATTATGCGATCATCGGTGGTCTGGCTGCAATTCACCAGTTCATTCATATTGGAGATCACGCTATGATTTCTGGTGGTTCACTAGTGCGTAAAGATGTTCCGCCGTATACGAAAGCGGCAAAAGAACCTTTGTCTTATGTAGGAATCAACTCCGTTGGTTTGAGAAGACGCGGATTTACTTCAGAAAAAATAAGAGAGATTCAAGATATTTACCGAATATTGTACCAGAAAAATTATAATACGTCTCAAGCCCTTGGGATTATCGAAGCCGAAATGGCTGCTTCCCCGGAACGTGATGAGATATTAGATTTCATTAGAAACTCGTCAAGAGGAATCATGAAAGGCTATTCTGGGTCGTATTAATACCTCGGTATAACCGAAAGCAAGAGTAATTGAAAGTAAAGAAGTAAACAAATAAACGAATAACCAAATACATATTAAAATGGCATCTACATCAGATATTAGAAACGGATTATGCATTAAATTCAATCACGATATTTATAAAATCATTGAGTTCCTTCACGTGAAACCAGGGAAAGGACCAGCCTTCGTAAGAACTAAATTAAAATCGTTAACTAACGGAAAAGTGTTAGATAACACCTTCTCTGCCGGACACAAAATTGATGAAGTTCGTGTTGAAACACATACGTACCAATATTTATATGCAGAAGGAGATCAATTCCACTTCATGAACACGGAATCGTACGAGCAAATCACCTTAGATAAAAAGATCCTTGACGCTCCCGATTTATTAAAAGAAGGAACCTTAGTAATGGTGCAAGTTAATACGGAAACGGATATGCCACTTTCAGTAGACATGCCCGCCTCTATTGTATTAGAAGTGACCTATGCAGAACCAGGGGTAAAAGGAAATACCGCTACCAATGCTACTAAACCTGCCAAAGTTGAAACAGGGGCTTCTGTGAACGTTCCGTTGTTCATCAACGAAGGAGACAAAATCAAAATAGATACCGCTACAGGTAACTATATGGAAAGAGTAAAAGAGTAATAAATTTGAAAATGTACTAATTTGAAAATTTGAAGATTCCCTAATTTATATTTTCATTACTTTTCAAAGTATCAAATTCTCAAATTTTCAAATGATTTAAATGAAATTTCCAAAAACACATACGCTTAAAGAAATCGCTGCAATCATCGGATGCCCCTACGTAGGCCCCGATGATTTTGCCGTTCATGGGATGAACGAAATTCACGTGGTAACGCCAGGCGATATCGTTTTTGTCGACCATCCAAAATACTACGATAAAGCTTTGCAATCAGCAGCCACTATTGTCCTAATCAACAAAGAAGTGGAATGCCCTGAAGGCAAAGCTTTATTACTTTCTGACGATCCCTTTAGAGATTTTAATGTATTAACAAAACACTTTCGTCCTTTTGTGGCGGCCAATGTGAGTATCTCGCTTTCGGCTACCATCGGGGAAGGAACGGTAGTGCAACCCAATTGTTTCATTGGTCACCATGTAACCATCGGTAAAAATTGCTTATTGCATGCCAATGTTATGGTTTATGACAATACCGTAATTGGCGATAACGTCATCATCCATTCGGGTACCGTCCTAGGAGCCGATGCTTTTTACTATAAAAAGCGTCCGGAAGGGTTTGACCAACTCTTATCAGGTGGGCGCGTAGTTATTGAAGATAACGTGGGCATAGGTGCCTTGTGTACCATTGATAAAGGAGTAACGGGAGATACTACTATTGGAGCGGGGACTAAACTCGATAACCAAGTGCATGTAGGTCATGATACCGTAATTGGAAAGAAATGCTTAATCGCTTCCCAAACCGGAATTGCAGGCTGTGTAATTATTGAAGATGAAGTCACTCTTTGGGGCCAGGTGGGCACAACCAGCGGCATTACGATTGGAAGCAAGGCGGTTGTTATGGGACAAACGGGGGTAACCAAATCCATTGAAGGGGGTAAGAGCTATTTTGGTACACCCGTAGAAGAATCACGCGAGAAGCTAAAACAATTGGCCAACATAAAAAGAATACCAGATCTATTAAATAAATTAAAATAATTATGAGCGCTAAAGAAATCGTTCAAAACTTTTACCAATCGGATGTCCTTTTAGAAACCACGACTGTGAGTAACTTTTTACACCCTGAGGTGGTTTTAGAATGGCACAGTACCAAAGGCTTTTTAAAGTTACACCACGACGATATTATTGCTTTGAGTAGCGAACTCAGTAAAGCTTACGTACGTTCGAAATCCAGAATTACGCATATTATAGAAGAAGGTGATACCGTTTCAGTGCGGTATTCACACTACGTGAAAACCATAGAAAATCCTCGTGAAGAGATGCTGTTGGCCCACTTCATGGTGATTTGGGAATTAAAGGACCACAAGCTGTATCGAGGCTACCAAATGAGTCAACTATAGTAAATTTGCAAAAAAAAACTAATAGCGAATTACTAAATACTAATTACTATTTTCTACTTTTGCAACACGAAAAATAAATACAAACAAACAAACACAAACATGAGCGTTTTAGTTAATAAAGATTCAAAAATAATAGTTCAAGGTTTTACAGGTAGCGAAGGAACATTCCACGCTTCTCAAATGATTGAATACGGAACTAATGTAGTAGGTGGGGTAACGCCTGGTAAAGGTGGTACAACTCATTTAGATCGTCCTGTTTTTAATACGGTTAAAGATGCCGTAGAACAAGCAGGTGCTGATACTACCATCATTTTCGTACCACCAGCTTTTGCTGCTGATGCTATTATGGAAGCTGCTGATGCAGGAATCAAAGTGATTATCACGATTACAGAGGGTATTCCTGTAGCCGATATGATTAAAGCATATGGCTATGTTAAAGGGAAAGACTGTCGTTTGGTTGGTCCTAACTGTCCAGGGGTAATTACTCCAGGAGAAGCTAAAGTGGGAATCATGCCAGGTTTTGTATTCAAAAAAGGAAACGTAGGGATAGTGTCTAAATCAGGTACTTTAACGTATGAAGCTGCTGATCAAGTAGTAAAACAAGGATTGGGCATCACAACCGCTATCGGAATTGGTGGAGACCCTATCATTGGAACCACTACAAAAGAAGCAGTAGAGTTATTAATGAACGATCCAGAGACGCATTGTATCATTATGATTGGTGAAATTGGAGGTCAATTAGAAGCCGATGCGGCTAAATGGATTAAAGCAGACGGTAACCGTAAGCCTGTAATTGGCTTTATTGCAGGAGAAACTGCTCCGAAAGGAAGAACCATGGGTCACGCTGGTGCTATCGTAGGTGGTGCTGATGATACCGCAGAAGCTAAAAAACGCATCATGAGAGAGAACGGTATCCACGTGGTAGACTCTCCAGCCGAAATCGGTAAGAAAGTAAAAGAAGTAATGGGATAATCCATACAACTATAACAAAAAAGCCCCGAGTAATCGGGGCTTTTTTGTTATGGCAATTTTTACTTACAGACTTATTTCTATATCTTTGAAATTCAAACCCTTCTTATGAAAAAACAATACGCTCTTCTACTGTTTGCTTTGATTGGATTTTATGGTAGCGCTCAGGTAGTGAATATCCCAGATTTTATGTTTAAAATAAAACTATTATCGGCTAATGCTACGAATGGGATTGCACTAGATAGTAACGAACAAGCTTTTACCGTTGATGCCAATAATGATGGTGAAATCCAACTAAGCGAAGCAATACAAGTGTCTAGCCTTAATTTAAATAGCAGTAATATCATTGATTTAACAGGAATACAGAGTTTTACTAATCTTCGTTTTTTACAATGTAACTCAAATTTACTGACCTCTTTAAATGTGAGTGGCTTAAACAATCTTGAAGTAATAGATTGTATTGTTAACCAAATTGGATCAATCAATGTTAGCGGATTGTCGAATCTAAAAGCATTGTATTGTAATAGTAATCAAATCACTGCTATTGATTTGAGTGGGTTAAGCAGCTTGGAATCGCTATCTTGTTCAAATAACCAAATTACAGCACTGGATTTAAGTGGGTTAACGTTGAATTTCCAAAGCTTAGACTGTAGTTATAATGAACTAACAGCTTTAGATCTTAGTGGTCTCTATGAACTCAACCAATTATATTGCAATTTTAATTCAATTGCTTCTTTAAATAGTAATGGTTTGACCCAATTAAATGTAATAGAATGCAGCAACAACCAACTAACTTCGTTAAATGTCAATGGACTAACTAGTTTGTCGGTATTGTTTTGTAGCGATAACCTACTTACGAGCCTAAACCCAAGTGGATTAGCAAATTTAGCCAACTTAAATTGTTCTAATAACCAAATTACAGTACTTCCTTTGAGTGATTTGCCTAGTCTTCAAGCACTTAATTGTAGTAACAATCAACTTACAAGTTTAGATGCTTCTAGTTTATCTAATTTAACGGGTTTAGCATGTTCTTTAAATTTGCTTTCAAGCATAAATGTTAGTGGATTAGCGCATCTTACCAATTTAAATTGTGAACGCAACCAATTAACTGCTTTGAATTTAACCGGTTTGAGTAGCCTTACTTCTTTGTCCTGCGAACAAAACCAACTTACAGCATTAGATTTTACAGATCTAACCCAACTGACAGGAATCTCTTGTTCGAACAACCTACTAACATCGCTAGATGTTAGTACGTTAAGTCTGCTAGAAGGTTTGTTATGTTCCAATAATCTACTAACGACCTTAGACGTTTCGGGCTTAAGTCATCTTACCAGTTTGGAATGTCGCTTTAACCAACTCACGACGCTAAACTTGTCTAACGTACCGCTTTTAAATGTAGTTTATGCAAACAATAACCAAATTAGTGCTTTAGATGTAGCTGCTTCTGAAAATCTTCAATTCTTTTTGTGTAATGATAACTTGCTTACTTCATTAGATGTTAGTACTTGTCATTCCTTATTGTATCTCTACTGTGATAACAATTTATTGCATACACTGATTATAAAGAATGGCACCAACGAAGATTTTCATATATCGGGGAATCCAACCCTAGAGTATATTTGCGCTGATGAGGGATTTGAAACCGAAACGATTCAATTCCTGATAAGCAATACGGTAGCGTTGCCTAATTGTCATGTGAATTCGTATTGCAGTTTTGTGCCAGGAGGAGCTTTTTATGCGCTTCAAGGTACTACGCATTTTGATGCTAATGCTAACGGTTGTGATGTCAATGATCTTTATTATCCAAATTTCAAGTTAGGTATCACCGATGGGATTTTAACTAGCACCATTATTGCCAATACCAGTGGAAACTATCAATATGAGGTGCAAGCAGGAACGCAGACCATTAGTCCTATGCTGGAGAACCCAAGTTATTTTACGGTGTCTCCCGCTACTACTACCGTTACTTTTCCGGACACAACTAGTCCGTACCTCCAAGATTATTGTATTGTCCCTAATGGAATTCACACCGATTTAGAAATAGCCTTATTCCCCATAGACATCGCCCGTCCGGGTTTTGATGCTACTTACAAAATCATCTATAAAAACAAAGGAACTGCGGCGCAAAGTGGCACTGTAGCCTTTTCCTTTGATGATGCAAGGCTGGATTTAGTTTCGGCTATTCCGAGTGTGTCGAATACCGCAATGAATACCTTGACATGGGATTTTACGGATTTAATGCCTTTTGAAACCCGAGAAGTGACCATGGTTTTAAACATAAATTCTCCCATAGAAACGCCAGCGGTTGCCAATGGTGATGTTTTACTATATACTGCTACCATAGCTGGTGCTACCGATGAAACTCCGGTTGATAATACCGCTGTTTTGGCACAAGGGGTAGTCAATTCCTTTGACCCTAACGATAAGACCTGTTTAGAAGGTACAACTATAACGCCAAATATGGTAGGTAACTATGTGCATTATGTCATTCGATTTGAGAATGATGGCACCGCGAATGCGCAGAATATCGTTGTCAAAGACTTGATTGATACCAATAAGTTTGATGTTGCTTCATTAATACCCTTAAGCGGAAGTGCTTCATATGTAACTAGAATTACGAATGCCAATCAAGTGGAGTTTGTGTTTGAAAATATCAACTTACCCTTTACCGAGGGAGCCAATACAGGTTATGTTGCCTTTAAGATTAAGACTAAACCCACCTTAGTTCTTGATGATAGTTTTAGTAATACGGCCAGTATCTTCTTTGATTATAATGCTCCTATCGTAACAAATACAGCAACAACTACGGTGGGGATTTTAGCTAACCAAGATTTTGATTTTAGCACCTATTTTAGTGTGTATCCTGTTCCTGCTAAGCAAGTACTTAATCTGCAAATAAAGGAAACCATAGGAGTGAAGTCAATCGCTATTTATAATTCTTTAGGTCAAGTAGTATTTGCAATTCCAAATGCTCAAGATGGAGCTATTGATGTTTCTGCCTTACAAACAGGTAGTTATTTCATTAAACTCTATACAGATAAAGGAACGGCTAGCGCTAAGTTTGTTAAGGAATAAGAATCAAAAGACACTTTTACCAGTGTCTTTTTTGTTTGAGTTCTCTTCCTAAGTAAATGCAATCTCAAAATAAGGAAGTCAATTCTCTTCCGAAGGGAATACATTCAGTAAATTAGGGAATTAATTCTCTTCCGAAGGGAATACATTCAGTAAATTAGGGAATTAGTTCTCCTCCAAAGGGAATACATTCTGTAAATAAGGGAATCAAGACTGTAATGAAGGAAATTAATTCACTTCTGAAGGGAATGCATTCTCAAAATAAGGAAACTAATTCTCT
>JBJONL010000010.1:0-2538 GCA_046051865.1 Bacteroidota bacterium
CAATACTCGAGAAAGCATTTTCAACGATGGCAACTGCCAAGGCGATGACCAACTTATATGAAGATAATTTCAAGATTGTTTCCAAATATGTACATGCGACATCTCGTGGACATGAGGCCGTCCAGATTGCAATGGCGATGCATTTACTTCCTCAGGATTATGTTTTTCCATACTATCGTGATGATTCGATGCTTTTGGGAATAGGGATGAAACCTTATGATTTGATGTTGCAATCGATGGCAAAAAAAGACGACCCATTTTCTGGAGGAAGAACTTATTATTGTCATCCAAGTTTGAAAGATGTAGATAAGCCCAAAATTCCACATCAATCGTCTGCAACTGGAATGCAGGCCATTCCGGCAACAGGAGCTGCGATGGGATTTTGGTATAAAGAAAATATAGGTATTCAAGATGCAACTCAAGAATTACCAATAGTAGTTTGTTCGCTAGGTGATGCTTCAGTAACCGAAGGAGAAATTGCGGAAGCTTTTCAGATGGCTGCTTTGAAGCAGTTACCCATTTTGTATTTGGTACAAGATAACGGTTGGGATATTTCAGCGAATGCCGCTGAAACTCGAGCGCAAAATGCCTATGAGTATATCAAAGGTTTTCATGGAATTGAAGCGATTTCTATTGATGGAGCCAATTTCTCTGAAAGCTATTTGGCTATTCAAAAAGTAGTGAAAACAATACGCGAAGAACGCCGACCATTTTTGGTGCATGCAAAAGTACCGTTGTTGAATCACCATACTTCTGGTGTTCGAATGGAATGGTATCGGGATGATTTGGAAGAAGCGCAATCGCGTGATCCATTCCCAGTATTGCAAAAGCAATTGATGGAAGCAGGATTTACTAATGAAGAAATTCATATTATAGAGAATTTAGCTGTCACTAAAGTAAAATCCGATTTCGAAAAAGCACAAAAAGCAGAAGATCCAAAACCCGAGGATTTATTTACTCATGATTTTGCGCCAACACCAATTACTGAAGAAGTAGGAGAAAGAAATCCGCAACGCGAAGAAAAAGTAGTGATGGTAGATTGTGCTTTGCTTGCCGTAGAAGAATTGATGAAATCTCACAAAGAATGTTTGTTATACGGACAAGATGTAGGTGGAAGATTAGGAGGTGTTTTCAGAGAGGCCGCGACTTTGGCACAAAAGTTTGGTGACGAGCGTGTGTTTAATACACCAATTCAGGAAGCCTTTATAGTGGGTTCAACAGTCGGAATGTCAGCTGTGGGCTTGAAGCCAATTGTTGAGGTACAGTTTGCCGATTATATTTGGCCGGGCTTAAATCAATTGTTCACGGAAGTAAGCAGGTCCAGTTATTTGACTAATGGAAAATGGCCGGTTAGTATGATTTTGCGAGTACCAATTGGCGCTTACGGCAGTGGTGGCCCTTATCACTCTTCTTCGGTGGAAAGTGTACTGACCAATATTCGCGGTATAAAAATAGCATATCCAAGCAACGGAGCCGATTTAAAAGGATTGCTAAAAGCAGCGTATTACGACCCGAATCCTGTGGTCATTTTGGAGCATAAAGGATTGTATTGGAGTAAAGTAAAAGGCACAGATGCTGCAAGAGTAAACGAACCAAGTGAAGATTACATCTTGCCTTTTGGAAAAGCGAATATCGTTCAAGAAATATGGGAGCAGCAAAGTCAGGAAACCATCTCGGTAATCACATATGGAATGGGAGTACATTGGGCTTTGAATGCTTCTGAAAAAATAAAAAGTCAAGTGGAAATTATCGATTTACGAACTCTATATCCTTTAGACGAAGAAGCGATTTTTAAATCGGTTAAAAAGACTAAAAAGTGTTTGGTTGTAACAGAAGAGTCAACAAATAATTCCTTTGCGAGAAGTTTGGCAGGGATTATTCAGGAAAAATGTTTTAAATTTCTTGACGCTCCGGTAATGGTTATTGGATCTGAAAATTTGCCGGCGATTCCACTGAATAGTACTTTAGAATTTACGATGATTCCGAACGCGGATAAAGTAAAAGCTAAGATGGATGAATTGATGAATTATTAGGAGCTTTTTCAGTTTTTTATTTCAATCTTTTTAAAGAAAAAAGATTTTCATTTCAATCTAGGGTAAAATAAATAGTAGAAAAAAGCCGAAACATTTTGTTTCGGCTTTTTTATTATAGAATACTGCAAACTTACCACATATCACTTTTTTTGCGGTGGATATTGTTCTAATATTTTTGTAACAAATGTTTTTATGACTTCGTCTTTTTTATGGGTATCTTTAGTCAAAACACCTTCGCCTTCACCTTGCCAAATCAATTCTTTTTTCTTAGCATCAATTAAATCTATATATAGAGTTCCTTGTGAATAGCGATTTACAGTTGTGTTTCCTCCCCACATCCAAGGATTCCAACCCCATCCCCAACCATAACCCCAACCCATATTAAATTGGTTGACATCGACTTGTTCCCTTTCCTTAGTAAAAAAATTAATTAACAAATCAGGGGTTTCACTTTTCGTAAATCCTTTAGATGTCATGATTTCATCTATTGCATAGAGGATTCTTT
>JBJONL010000011.1:0-27678 GCA_046051865.1 Bacteroidota bacterium
CTCCATTTAAAGCTTTCTACAGAGCCATCCCATGCCGCCGTTAGATTGAGGTCATTGCCCTTAAAACGAACGATGATATCATTTTTATCGGCCTCATATCCGTCTCTTTTCATTTGCAACCACGTTAAATCACCTGCAGGTGAAAAGGCAGGATTAGTATCATAGCCCTTATTTGGTTCTGTTAAGTTTTTCGTGGTTCTTGTTTCTAAAGTATACTCAAATAAATCCGTGTTTGTAGATACCGCATAAGCCGTTCCAAATTTCTTTTTACAAACATAGATGATACTCTTTCCACTAGGAGACCAGATATAATCTTCATCGCCACCAAAAGGCTTTTGAGGACTGTCAAAAGGTTCTCCCTTCATAATGTCGATTGCTGTAGCATTTTCTTTATTTTCAGCATAAAACACATGATTGTGCGAACCATTATTCCAAGTGTCCCAGTGACGATAATCCAATCCATTGTAGACTTGGGCATCTGCTTTTTGTAAATCGGTGTAAAGGTCCTTTCCTAACACATTCTCGGTCTTTACTTCTTGCGACGACAAGATGTATTTCCCGTCAGGAGAACTATTTTTATCTGCTAATAGGTCTTTTGTGTCTTTAACCTCGGTAGGTATACCTCCAGTAATTGGAACCGTAAAGTAGTTACTTTTTGATTTATTTTCCTCCATCACGGGGGTGCTTACTTTATAGACGATTGCTTTTTTGTCTTTCGTAAGGCCAAGTGCAGTTACTCTGTTTAATTTCCACAAGGTCTCCGGTGAAAGAACCTCTTGCGCTGATGTTGCTACTGCCATAGTGCTAATGATTAAAAAAAAGATTTTTTTCATGTGTAAAGAAGTATTTGATTGAAAGGGCTAAAAGTAGTGATTTATATTAAAAAAAAAGCCACACATAACTGTGTGGCTCTTTTATAAGTGGTATGCTTTATTCTCTTACAAATTTGATAAAAACTAAAGTGTTAGTAGCATCACTCAAGTTCAATTCTAAATTAGTTTTGTCTAATTTAGTAATTAAAGCTGTAGTAGTATAAGGAAGCCCTTGTAGGTCTGTTTGCACCAAGGTTAGCGTGTGGTTGTCTTGCGTATAGGTTCCCGGAAAAGATTTTTGTTCACAAGCACCGGCTACGTCTCCGTAGGTGTTTTGAACAAAACTTAAATCTTCATTGAACACAATATTATCAATACTAGTACCACAAACCGCCGACGGTTGAAACGGTTCATAATCAATTCCATTGGCTGCATTTACTCTGCCAATCTCTGTTATTTTCCAGGTACCTGCTAAATCATTACTTTTTACATAGTTCATCTCCGCTTTGTCGTCACAAGAAGTGGCCAACCAAAAAAAAGATAAAAGCAACAGTATATTAAATTTCTTCATTGTTAATTCTTATTTTCCTGTAAAGGTTATGTTATCAATTTCCCAAGTAGAACCAGAACTAGTGTCTGAAGTGTACTTAAACGCAACGTGTACATTGTTATTCCCTGTACCTGTGAAATTAGTAATGTTTAAAGAACCTGAGTTCACATAAGCATAATTACCTGCTGATAATTGCGCTCCTGTTAATGCTGTCCAAGTAACCCCAGCAGCATAAGGACTTCCTGTACCGCTATAGTTGTTCGACACATATACTTCGATTGGTGCCCCAGTAAATTTATATGCATTATCAAAAGAAAGGTAGGCCAAAGTCCACGCTGTGAAATCTTGCGCTGGAGAAATTAACCAATCTTCATTGTTTTGGTTTCCACCTGAATAACCAGACATTTTCATCATTCCTCCTGGATTACCAAAAGTTGAGCTATATTGCCAAGATTGAGATCCAGTAACACTGAAAGCAGTCCAAGCTCCTTGACTTGCATCAAATCCTTCTTTTATGGTTGTAAAACGGTCATTTACATCATTGGTTAAATTAATATCTGACTGTGTACGAGCTACAAATTGGTAATCAGTACCATATTTTGTCAAAACTCCTCTAATTTTACCAGTTCCTTTTAAAACGCTTCTTGCTGCAAAATTTGCATAACTACTAGTTCTAAAGATAAGTGATCCTCCAGAAATATCAACGATACGTAGGTTTGTTGCTCCTCCTAAATCATTATTCACATTGTAGTAAGCGGGAGATTGAATAGACGCATCATCAAACATTACATTCTCTAATTCAATTAAACGATTAAGGTAAGCATTACCATTTGTAATATCACTAATGGTCACAGCAGTAGGTACTCCGGCAGCATTGATAGGCAATAATTTGCTTTCGTCTACTTTTGTACAAGTAGGTTGCACCACGGCTCTAAAATCTGCTTCTGGCATTCTACCAACTGATGGTATCCCTGAAGTACTTACATATAAAGAACCTATTCTCATTCCAATTGGACCCGAAGTTGGACTATCAGTATATAAACCATCTAATTTGATTAGTACTTTTCTTCCTGGCTCGTAGTCAATGAATGTATTTGACGCATCTACAGGTATACTAAATGCTTTTACAGGCTCTCCAACTACAGGTAGTGTTTGAAAAGAGATACTTTTAAAGAAATTACCGCCCATATCACTTGAAGTAACATAAGCTTCAATTACGTCAGAAACACCGTCCACGATATTAACGTGTTGCGCTACTGTAGACGTTGCTAAAATTTGTGACACTTCTCTATTTTTAACTAGAGTTGTAGCGTCACATTCTGCTAATGTGGGTGTACTGTAATTGTCATCCTTTACACAGCTTGAAAAAACGCCTACCGACAAAGCAATTAAAAATGCTGATTTTAAAATTGTTGTTTTCATATTAATTTATTTTTTTTTAAAAGTTAAGATAAAGGTTTAAGAAGTACGTTCTTCCATAACCGTAAAAATATTTTGGAGCAAATGCTGGTGTACCACTGGATACATCTTGATTTAATTCTCTATAACTTGAGTTTCTGGCTTGTTCAAAACCTCCCGTTTTATAGGTAACATCAAATACATTATTAATACTAGCAAAGAAACCAAGTGTTTGATTTCCAAACTTCCATGATTTACCACCAGTAAGATTTACCAAAGTAAAGTTATCAAATTTTTCTTGTTTTAACAACGCGTCTGCTCTTGCTTGTGTTGCTTCAGGGAACGAATTACCATTTACACTATTTGGATCTACATAAAAACGATCTGTTCTAGTGATCGGTGCAATATCAATATAGCTATTCGCTAAGTAATTTGCATTAGCACCAATCCACCAAAATTTCGGGTCTCTATATTCTAAACCAATAGAGGCTGCTGCTTGCGGCATACCCGATTGTTTGTAATTTTTGATGTGCGTTACACCATAATTAGCTACTGGATTTGTATTGGTTGCCGTTGCTAAACGGTCCACACTAATGGTTACATTAGGGTTGTTTGCATAAATGTATTCTCCATATGCCGCACTACCTAACACTTTAAGTGTAGAAGTAATAGGATATTCTATACCAAACTCCAAGCCGATATTTCTTTTTGCTAATCCTGTAACAGTCTCTGCTACAAAAGCATTAGCTTCATTTAAATTGGTCGTTGGATCATCTATTCCGGCACCATCACCAAAGAAGAACGAGGTTTCAGTTAAATTTTCTAATTTAGAATAGAACGCGGTTAATCTTGTTTTCAATTTAGGTGAATTGATGATGTAACTAACATCAGCGCTAGAAATATTTTCGCTAGTAACGCCTGTAGTAACGTTGTTGTTTACACGTGCATTGTTAAATACATTTCTTAAGGTAGGCGCTTTAGACATATAAACACCGTTGAAAGTCAAAAACTGTCTTCCTGTTATTTTATAGGTTAATCCCCCTTTGAATCCAAAATTGTCAAATTTTGCTTTATTACTATACCCTAATGAGTTAGTAGCATAGTACCCATTTTTGTACAAACCTTCTCTTTGATATTCGGTATGAGAGTAGGTTTGTGCTACATAAAAATCCACTTTTTTATAAGAGAATTTAAATTGTGTAAAGGCCTCATATCTCGTGGTAAATAGATTGTAATTGTAGCCAAATTTTTCTCCAACACCTATTTGTCGATCTGGATTGTTTAAGTCGGATTGTTGTTGGTTCCCCGATCCAAAAAGACTAATATCATTATAATATTGGCCTCCTAGTAAATCCAATAGATTTTTAAAGTTGTGCGACTTCACTTTTGTCAAGGTCCCTCCAGCATTTAACACAATATTATCGGCTAACTGCGAACTTAAAACTGCATTGGCAGCCCATTGTCTATCATCTGTTCTATCTTCGTAAAGCACATATTTTGCGCCTTCTCCTGCTGCAGTAGCAAGTTCATTGGTTTTGTATAATTTATCCCAATCAATTTGAGGACTCGTCAAGAACGCTGCATTTGCCGCTCCAATTAAGTCTGGAGTAGGTATTCCACCTAAGCCTCCTGGAGCATAAGCTGCAGGATTTGTTAAACCAACAACCGCTGGATCTGATTCATACAACGAAGTGAAATAACTTGGTAAGTTTCGGTAGTAAGAAGGATCTGGATTATTTACTCCTTGGTAATCTAAACGACTGTTACCAATTTTACCAAATTGATAAGAAAGGTTTAAATTCAAATTAGTTTTTGACGTTATTTTCCAATAGTCACTTAAAATAAATATTGGCTCTTCGATATCTTTTAATCTTGAATTTCTGACTTCACCGTTCTGTAAACCCCAGTAAGAGTTATACTTCACTCCTGCTAAATCCGTAATCTCTTGTGTATTGGGAGATGTTTTACTTCTTCTATTTTTAGCGTAGATAGCCGTAAAGTTCAAGGAATTATTTGATGTTACTTTTTTCTCTACACTGGCAAAAAATGAATTTGCATTATACGTTGTTCCATCAAAAAAAGCTCCGTCTTGCACGGTAAAACGTCTTGAAGCTGAGATAACATAAGCCCAACCGTCGTTTCTCATTCCAGAGGCTACCGTACCCATAACTCTTCCGTTATAGTTAGTATTAGTACCCGCAAATGAAATTCGGTTCCCTCTTCTATAAACTGAGGCTCTTGTGTTTATTTCGTTGGTACCTAATATATTTCCAAAAGTATAATCAGATGGAGCTGAACCATTAGTAAATTCTTGGTTTCTAGTAGCATCGTTTAGACCTCCCCAATCACTGTATTGTGCTCTACCATCATACACTTTGTTCATGTTGATTCCGTTGATCATGGTAACACCATACTCACTGTCTAAACCGCGCACTCTAAAACGAGCTTGTCCCCAGTTGAAAGCAGCCGCCTGTTGAAATACGTCTCTCGAGGCTTGCAATAGTCCTGCAGTAGTTTCTGAACCGCTGTTATCATCACCCAAATCATTATCGGTAATGGTAATTAAGCTCAATTGTTGTTCGGAAGTGATGTCTTCCTCTAACGCAACAATTCCTAAATCTAAAATTTTCCCAGCAACTACGTCAACTGAAAGCAATTGGTCTTTGAATCCACTACTTTTAATTTGTAATAATTGGCTACCAACTGCTACTTCATTAAATACAAAAACACCATTAACATCTGTGATTGTTGTCAAATTGGTGTTTTGAATAGAAGCAACTACATTTTGTAATGGCTTTTGTGTTTTTGAGTCTAACACTTTACCCGTAAATCCGGTATTGTTTTGAGCAAAAACAAAAAACACCTGCATTACAAATAAAGTACTAATAACAAGTTTTTTCATAAATAAAATAAAATTAATTTTTCTCTTGCTGAGTCTTAATAAAAACTTAACAGCCGACAAATGTACATCATTTAATAATATTATCTACTTTTGGCCCGTAGTTTGTACTAAACTTGACATTAAATTAATATACATATTATGAAGATTAAAAGATTAATCGCTCTTTTCATTGTTTTTTTCGCAATATTGGGTGCAAAAGCGCAGGAGAAAAAATATATAGTGCATACCGTTGCCTTTTACAACTTAGAAAACTTATTTGACACGATTAACGGGACCAATATTGATGAAGAATGGCTTCCAACGGGAGTGCAAAACTGGACTTCCAAAAAATACCACCAAAAATTACACAATTTAGCCGTCGTATTGTCCCAAATTGGAAAAGGAGAAAAACAAGATAAATCACCGGTATTAATAGGAGGAGCTGAAATTGAAAATAGAGGCGTTCTAGAAGACTTAGTGAAAGAACCTGAACTGTTAATTAACGATTATGGCATAGTACACTTTGATTCTCCCGACAAAAGGGGTATCGATGTAGCTTTATTGTACCAAAAGAAACATTTTAAACCTACTAGCTTTAAAAACATTCCTTTATTGATTTATAAAAACCAAATCAACTCAAGTGCCAAAGAAAAAAACGATAAGGATGACGCCTCCGATGATAAATCAGAAATCGACAAGGACTTAGACCGAGTATTTACGCGTGACATTCTATTGGTTACTGGATTCTTAGATGGCGAGGAAATCAATGTAATGGTAAACCACTGGCCTTCTCGTTCAGGAGGTGAAAAGAAAAGCTCTCCTTTTAGGGAAGCCGCTGGAAGACTGAATAGAAGAATTATGGATTCTATCTACAAAATCAACCCTAATGCAAAAATCATTACAATGGGTGATTTAAATGATGGAACCTATAATAAAAGTGTAAAAGAAGGTGTAGGCGCCATGCGTAAAAGAGAAGAAGTTAAACCTTTTGGCGTATACAACCCTTTTGAAGAAATGTTCTACAAAGGAAATGCCACATTATTCTATCGTGATGCGGGCGATATTTTTGACCAAATCATGGTTTCTGAAACCTTAATTGTAAAAGACTTTTCATCGTTCCGCTATTGGAAAGCTGGTATTTACAACAAGCCTTTTATGATACAATCTACGGGCCAATATAAAGGTTATCCGCTGCGGCACTCGATGAATGACGTGGGGTACAGTGATCACTTTCCTTCGTATATCTACTTAGCCAAAGAAATTAAGTAATATTTTAAAGTCTCGATGATATCGGGACTTTTTTATTTTTTAACTTTACCAAAAATACTACTATGGCCATCGCAAAACCGTTCAATCTTACTCAATGGATCGAGGAAAACCGTCATTTATTGCAGCCTCCTGTTGCCAATAAAAACCTATATATCGATTCCGGGGATTATATTGTAATGATCGTTGGTGGACCTAATGCTCGCAAGGACTATCATTATAATGAAACCGAGGAATTGTTTTACCAAGTGGAAGGAAGCATCACGGTCTACATCCAAGAAAACGGTGAAAAGAAAGCCATGACTCTAAATGCTGGGGATATCTACTTGCATCCTGCTAAAGTTCCGCATTCACCTTCGCGCACCGAAAATTCAGTAGGTTTAGTGATTGAGCGCAAGCGCGCTGGAAAAGGCTTTACGGATGGTCTGCTTTGGTTTTGTGACCATTGCAATCATAAGTTGCATGAAGTCTACTTTGAACTGCACAATATAGAGAAAGACTTTCTGCCGCATTTCAATGCTTATTATAGTTCAGATGCGATGCGGACTTGCACTAAGTGTGGCACCGTAATGGAAACCCCTGCTGGTTTTGTGAACAAAGACTAAAACCCTCTAACTTACCGCTCTCATATAATCACTAAACCAACACTTTAAATGCGGTTACCTTATCCTTTTAGGCTCTTAAAAGGAAGCATTAACGCTTAGAAGCGGACTGCCGTTTCTTATCTTCTAGATTCCTCTATAAAATCACCATGGTCTTTTTGTTAAATCACCATGGTCTTTTCATCAAATCACCATGGTCTTTTTGTCAAATCACCATGGTGATTTTACAGCGTCATGATGAAGCCTCTAAATAGGCGCCTTGAGCAATGAAAAAAAAGACCACGTTTAAACCTAAAAGTGTTCAGGATAAATACAACTATTGTTGCCTTTTATCAAAGTACTGCTAAACCAACATCGCTATCCCCTCAGGAAATAGTGTTTTCAATTCAAAATAATCATTTACTTTTGTCGAAAATTATAAACAAACAAACTTAGTATACAATGGCATCAATTGCACAACAATTCGGCATGACCGAAGCCTTAGAAATATTAGGCGTAAAAGCTATTAATGAAGGCACCTCAACAGGAAACAATCATTTTTCTTCAGGGGAACTTATTGAAAGTTACTCTCCCGTAGACGGACAATTAATTGGGAAAGTAAAAACCACCACAGCTGCGGATTATGAAAAAGTAATGCAAACGGCAACGGCAGCATTCTTGACTTTTAGAGCTATGCCAGCACCACAACGCGGAGAAATTGTTCGTCAGTTTGGTAATAAATTAAGAGAATTAAAAGAGCCATTAGGGAAATTAGTTTCTTATGAGATGGGAAAATCGTTGCAAGAAGGTTACGGTGAAGTTCAAGAGATGATTGACATTTGTGATTTTGCCGTAGGGCTGTCACGTCAATTAAACGGACAAACTATCCCCTCAGAGCGTCCCGGTCACGTTATGAGAGAACAATGGCATCCTATAGGAGTTGTTGGCATCATCTCGGCTTTCAACTTTCCAGTGGCCGTTTGGTCTTGGAACACAGCTTTAGCATGGATTTGTGGGGATGTGTGTGTGTGGAAAGCCTCTGAAAAAGCACCTTTATGTTCTATTGCTTGCCAAAATATTATTGCAGGCGTTTTAAAAGCCAATAACTTACCAGAAGGTATTTCTTGTATCATCAATGGGGATTATAAAGTAGGGGAAATGATGACTACCGATACTAGAATTCCTTTAATTTCTGCTACGGGTTCTACAAGAATGGGAAGAATTGTTGGGGCAACGGTAGCACAACGTTTTGGAAAATCATTATTAGAGTTGGGCGGAAACAATGCCATCATCATTACGCCAACAGCCGATTTAAAAGTGGTAGTACCTGGAGCTGTTTTTGGTGCTGTTGGAACAGCCGGACAACGTTGTACATCGACTAGACGATTAATCATTCACGAATCGGTTTATGATAAAGTTAGAGATGCTATTGTAGGTGCTTATGGTCAATTGACTATTGGTAACCCATTGGATCAAAAAAACCATATTGGTCCACTAATTGATACGGATGCGGTAACTACTTATTTAGCGGCTATTGAAAAAGCAAAAGCAGAAGGCGGAAAAGTATTGGTTGAAGGTGGCGTGCTTACTGGCGAAGGCTACGAATCAGGTTGTTATGTAAAACCAGCTATTATCGAAGCCGAGAACGCTTTTGAAATCGTTCAACACGAAACTTTTGCCCCTATTTTATATTTAATGAAATATAGTGGTGAAGTTGAAAATGCTATCGAACTTCAAAATGGTGTTGCTCAAGGATTATCATCAGCGATAATGACTAATGAAATGAAAGAAGCTGAAAAATTCTTGTCTTTTGCGGGCTCTGATTGTGGTATTGCCAACGTCAATATTGGAACTTCAGGTGCTGAAATTGGCGGTGCTTTTGGTGGCGAAAAAGAAACCGGTGGCGGAAGAGAATCAGGTTCTGATTCTTGGAAAGTCTATATGAGAAGACAAACCAATACGGTTAACTATTCTGATCAATTGCCATTAGCGCAAGGAATTAAGTTTGATTTGTAGTCTTATAGACAATAGATATTAGACGAATAGATAATAGACGAATAGATAATAGATAAAAAGCCTCGAATGATTCGGGGCTTTTTTATGCAGCATAGCATTTAAATTTGACGGCATGAGAATTATTGTTACTTTTAACAAAAAATCCGTTATGAGATTTAAAATCACACTTTTAGCCAGTATTATTTTTGTTTTTTCAACGAATTTGATTAGGGCGCAATTCGTTAACACCAATTTTGGTACGAATGGTGCTGTAGTTACTGATTTTGCCAATGCGGGAGACGGTTTTTGCACGATGACGACCTTGCCCGATGGTAAAATTATGTTGTTTGGCTCCAGTAACTTGGCTGGTGTCGATTATTTTGGATACAGTTATACGGCCATCAACAGCTTTGGCCAATCTTATGTGCTATCGGCGGTTAAATATAACACCGATGGTAGTTTGGACACTTCCTTTGGAACCAACGGTAAATTGTTTTATCATGTGGATTCGTATCAACGTATAGTGAACGCTAGTAGCTACAGTGTGGCTCAAAATGACGGAAAAGTGATTTTAGCATTGACAACAGGGGGGCTTACCAAGTCTCGTGTCATTTTATACCGCTTTCTTCCAAACGGTGTTTTAGATCCCGATTTTGGCGTAAATGGCACTACCTATCTTGAATCTGAAGAGGTTTATCATGTATTGCTCGATGCTAATAACAATATACTAGTGCTTGGGAAAAAAGGATTAAGTGGTTCTGTTGAGCGTTTAACCCCTAATGGTTTTTCTGATCAAACATTTGGCACCTTAGGCGTAAGCCTGATTACGGATAACGGTGCTTTAGTATATCCTAAAAAAGCCAAAGTGATGAATGACAATACCATCCTTTGTTTTGGGGAAACGGCCAATAATAGTGCTAGTGATGATGTCATTTTTTTTAAGGTTTCAGAGAATGGTAGTTTTGATACCACTTTTGGAATTAAGAAAATAACGAACGGAATTTACGAAAATGACAATTATATTTCTCAATTTGAGATACTCCCAGACTCCACCCTTTTAGTCCTAACAGTAGGCGGTTATTACAATGCTAGTTTCACCGCTTTGTATGCTGGTAGACTTTATAAAATAGATTTTAATGGCACTCCTATTACTTCCTTTAATGGTACGGGGTACCTTAATTTGGCTTATAAACCGTACAGAGGGTTGATCAAAATCCTACCTAACCAAAATATCTTTTATAATTACGTTACAGATACGGGCGGTCTTAATAATTTTATTTTGACTAGCACCGGCAGTGTGGTTTCCCAATCTTTTCCGCTGGTCAATATAGGAAATTCGGCTTCCGTTATTTTTGACAACTATTTATATGTGGGTTATGATAATGGCGATTTTAAAATCAATGGCTTCATGTTTGACGCTACGCTGTCAGTAAACCATCCTGATGCCTTGAGTAGTGCTGTCTTTCCAAATCCCGTAAAAGACTTTGTAACCATAGCAGTTGAAGCTTTAGAAGGGGATAATGTACAAGTAGAAGTGTATAACCTGACGGGGGCCATCATGGACGTATTTCATAAAAAAAGTTACCAAGACGATAAGCAGGTCTTTCATGAAAACCTAAGCAACTATGCTTCAGGGATTTATTTTTTAAAAATAAAAAGCGAACTAGGAACTAAAACCGTAAAGGTCATTAAACAGTAACATTATGAAATCAAAATACTTATTGTTCTTCTTTTTTATTAGTTCGTATTTCTATGCCCAAAATGGTCAAATCGACCTGACTTTTGGAACTAATGGTATGAAAAACATTTATACCGATTTATATGACTATGCCGGTCAAGACAAAATCCTTTTTGGCAATACTATTACGAATAGTACCCCTGACATCGTTTATCTAACGAATGACAAGATCACTAGAGGCGTTATGTATTCCGGTAACTGTGTCGCTTTTTCCGATCATGTCACGGTATGGGATCAAATCACCTATTTTAATGATGGCATCTTTGAATCGAATAAAATTTATGGCACGGGTTACACTTCAAAAGACGATGACAATAAGGCTTTTTTTGTGTTTAGGCTGATACGAGGTACGGGTTCAAACTATACGAGATGGTATTTGGATACTAGTTTCAATTTAGACGGTAAAATAGTCTTTGACACTAATGAAGTTGATGAAGAATCGGTAGCCATAAAACTAGCGGCCGACAACAAATTCTTCATCACGGGCTATTCAGGAAGCAAAGGAATCGTGGCAAAATACACTTCGGAAGGATTTTTGGATAAAACCTTTAACCAGGGCGGATTTTGCAAATTTCAGTTTGGCTTAAATTGCAAGCCAACCTCCATGATCGTTCAACCAGACGATAAAGTGGTAATAGCTGGGAATTGTTTTAATGGAACCGACACCGATTTTTTCATTACTCGTTATAATACGGATGGAACACTAGATACTACCTTTGGTACTAATGGCGTAATCATCAAGGATGTTAACAATCATGACAATACTGGAAATTCACTGGTGATTGCTGCTGACGGTTCGCTACTCATTGCCGGTAAAGCCTACGGTACCGGTAATTTATTTGGTTGCACCAATGCCTACGGTTATAGTAGAATTGTCTTTAGGTATGACACCAACGGACAGTTGATGACTTCCTTTACCAATGGTGCTATTCCAGGGGCTTATGTACAATCCGTTTGCTATGTAAACGGGGCCCAAAGCACTGTTTTGGAAACCGAAATTAAAAACCTAATATACCAAAACGGTTGGGTTTATGGTATCTGTGATCAAAAACAACTGAATTCTCCCTACAGTACGGTAAGGTCCTTTCAAATTCCGGTTGATGCGCTGCCCAACACTGGACTTAGCTACAATATGAGTGGGCCGGCCGTTGCTTTTAATGTAAACGCCGTCGCTGTGGCCCTTAAGCCTAGTGATAACACTTTCTATTCTATGTTAAAATATGATAACTGTACCGCAGGGGGACAGTCTACCTTTTTAAAAACGCCAACAGGCAATTTCTTTACTAGTTGCAATGCCAACAATAAACTAACCATTAAAAAAATCATTAAAAGCAGCACCGGATACTATGTGCTTGACAATAATAAACGCCTATTTAAGCTAGATTCCAATTTTACTATTGACAAATCCTTTGCAACCATTGGTTACCTCAACGATGTGTTGTCTTTTAACGTTGATTTGGACGATAAGATAATTTGTAATTTAGATTTAATTGATAACAATTCCAATAGAGTACTGATTGCTCGGTACAATCCAAACGGAAAAATAGACCTGCCTTTTGGCTTATTTGGTAAAATAACCAGCAATCAATTGTTTCGGGTAGATAACATCACCATAACTCCTCAAAACGACTACTTAATCACGAAAAATTATGGGATGAATCCAGGCGCATTATATGTTGTTAAAATAAATAATGCGGGTCAGACCGATTCGACTTTTGGCGTAGACGGAATACTAGCGCTTGCTACAGTTCCAACAGGCTCTAATTTCTCGTTCCATGTAGCGGCTGAAGATTTGGCCATGGATGCCTTAGGCAATTATTATGCCCTAGCTTATGCTTATAATGGCCTTTCTACCTATTCCACTAAGATCATCAAATTCAGTTCAACCGGTGTCATTGATGCCACTTATGGAAGCAGCGGCGCCGCTGATATAGGTATTGCTTTTACTGGAAGTTATAAAATAAACTTTGCCCTCAATAATACGACGGGCAAATTATTGGTTTACAATAAAAACAACTTAGTGCAGTTAAACGCAAACGGTACGATTGATACTAGCTTTGGAACGAATGGTACTTTTGACCTAAGTACTCTGGCAACTGATTTTACTACAGGCGCAATCTTAGCCAAAGGAACAGATTATTTTATTGGTGGCACTTCCAATACCGGTACCATTCTCTTTAAAATGAATAGTTCAGCCGTTTTAGACCCTGCTTTCGGAACAAACTCTGGATATTTTATGGAAAATGGACTTAGTAATCCTGCCTACGTGCCCATCAAGGACATGTTTTTCTGCAATCCAGATACTATCTTGATCTATTCCGCGTTGGGACTTAAAAAAATACAGTAAGCTCTTTTTCAGATCACTTGCCCCTGACACAAGGGATTAAATTTGATTTATAAGACGATTTAATTGCTGCCAAATTATAAACCGACACTATTTAGTCGGTTTTTTTACGCAACTTTTTTATTTTTTATCATCTCAATAAAAAATGACTACTATGAAAAAAATTATTTTGCTTTTCTTACCTTTCACTTTCTTACTAGCGGCAGGTTGTGACAACAATGCCCAAAATCAAACGGTTTGCACCGATCAATATGTTTACGGGTTAAACATTATTGTTCTTGATGCAACAACAGGAAATCCAATATTTCAAGATATTGAAGTCAAAGCCGTTGATGGGACCTATCAAGAAATATTACAATTAGTACCTGGTCTCGAATATGCTTTTGCAGGAGCAGGTGAACGAATTGGGACGTATACCATCACCGTTACTAAGGAAGGCTTTCAAACGTATACCTCAGGCCCAATTACCGTAACGCGCGACGATTGTCATGTTATTCCGCAATCTTTGACGGTTAATTTACAATCCAATTAAAATAAAAAAGGCGCTCTTAAAAGGGCGCCTTTACTATATCACTGAATATCTTATTTTGTTTTCTTAACGTATTGGGTTAAAATAACGATGTGTTGTCCTTCCACTCGGCCTTCGATTTGGTCGGCATTGTCAAAAACCAGTTTGATGTTATGTACCGGAGCTCCACGTTTAGCGGTGAAGTTGGCTCCTTTTACATCTAGATCTTTGATTAGTACAACTGAATCTCCATCGAATAAAATATTACCATTACTGTCTTTGTGGATTATTTTACCCTCATCGTCTTGGTCTTCGCCAGTTGCTTTGGCCCATTCTAAAGCCTCTTCATCTAAGTACATCATTTCTAATAAGTCGATGTTTTTTAAGCGCGCTAACATTCTCCAAGACACGATTTGTACCGGAAGATTTTCGTTCCACATGCTGTCGCTTAATCCCCTCCAATCGTTGGCATCAGTCGTTTCTGGATGTTCTATTTGATCTCGCAGGGCTTTAGTAATTAAAATACAATTTTCGGGTGTAGCTTCGGTTTTTGGGGCAACCAAATAGACTACTAAATTTTCTTCACTTCCACTGATTTCACATAAGGAACCGCTTCTGTCTTTTAATCTTTTCTCTGTAACAATACTCATTTTATCTGCTTTTAGTAAATTTTATAAATTGAAGGAAGCCCCGATATTAAAAACAAATTGGTTGTTATAATATTCGAAACCTTTGGTGTTTGTGTCGTATTTAGCAATCGGAGTACCTGCTTCGGCATAAACACCAAATCCACTAGTAAAGAAATAACGAAACCCTAGATGGCCTCCAAAATTTCTTGTGCCAAGGCTAAACCCCGGATAAATATCCATGTTTTTATCTAATCCAAATACGTTGCCAATATTAGCGTTGAAACGCACTTTAAAATCGGCTCTGTCTTCAAATTTTGGTTTGAAGCCTTCGACCTCATCAACAGATAATAAATAGGAAGCTACAAAACCGTATGACATATTTTCCCCTATGCCGATATCGACTGATGTATTGATTCCGCTTCCATGATTTTGGGAATTTAAACCCACTTGTCCTTTGATATCTCCTTTACCTTTGTACGCTTGTGCACTTACTAAACTGATGCTTATTAAAGCTATTACCGTTGTGATTTTTTTCATTTTATACTGCCTTTATGTCTTACAAAAATATAAATTAATTTCTCCCTTTCTCATTAAAGTACAATTCGTTCAAGGGTTCGCTTTGCCAATAGGCCTTCGTCTCTACATTCATTATGGTCAAAGGTCCTGTAAAGGCAGCTCCCGTATCAACGTTCCAAACACAGGCTCTTTGGATGGGGATGGTTTGTCCCATTCGAGTAACGGGGGTATGCCCTATGTAAATTTCGTTGTATAATTTAAGTCGTTTTGGATAGGATTTACTGTCTTTTTCGATAGCGGGATCAAGGGCTAAGGCCGTTTCCCACAACGTTCGATCCCAATAAAATAATTTGGGGAAATATTCATAGGTAATGCCATTCATATTAGTAAAGCCTGCATGAATAAATAAACGGTTTTGATCATCTAAATAATAATTATGTAGAGACTTTAAAAAATTGATATGCTGTCTTTTTTGCTCATCCGATACTTCTGCATAAGCAGTGGCCGTAGCTTCTCCACCATGTTTGAACCACATGGATTCATCAAAATTATGCGAGGCTCCTGTTAACCAATCCAGTACTAATTCATCGTGATTGCCTCGAATAAAAACACATGATTGCTTAGTGTTCAACTCGATTAAAAAATCCAAAACTTGAGGGGATTGGCTCCAGCCGTCTACGTAGTCCCCCAGAAAAATAAGTTGGTCTTCAGAGGTAACTTGGGCTCTATCTAACACTTGGTGCAAGGCTCGTAAGCCGCCGTGAATGTCTCCGATTACAAAGGTATTAGGCATTGTTGTTGTATTTCATTTTTCTTAAAATGCGCATAGCTTCTTTAAAACTCAAATATACCGTTGGGTTAGGTTGAATTTTCAAAAGCGGTTTGGCCTCTATTAATTTTTGTTTGGCCTCATCAAACCCATTGAGGTAGCAAATCATTAAGATCGAAGATAAATTTTCTAAATCCTTTTCTTCTCTGGGAGTCAAGGGTTGTTGCTTGCGCAATTTATTAATTAAAACTGTAGTTGCGTTATAAATATGATACAACATTTTTTTGTTGTATGCAGGAGGCTCGAAGAGCATTACCGTGTCAATTTTGTAATAGCCATTATCAAAAAAATGAATGGTTACCTGTTCTAAGGGATAGTAACTTGTCTTATCGTTTAACCCTAAAGCCACATACTCAATAATGGTAAAACTTTGTTCGTCAAACTTAATCGAAACAACATCTAATGCAGAATAAAACAACTTGACTTGCTCGTTAATCAACTCTATATCTACCCGAGAAAGGTACGTAGTCTCTCGTATCTTTTTGGGAATTCCTGCCCAGCAGAGGACAAATAACTCTTTGAAAACCCTATATTGAGAAGCCATATCCTTATGGCGGTTGTTTACGAAATCAATTACTCCGTCAAGGGTATGCGCAATACTGTTGCGGGAGCTGTTTTCGATGCTGATTACCGTTTCGATGTTTTGTTTAGAGTGCGGTATTTTTTCTTCTGTAGGCATCGAATTGCTGCCTACTCTGACAAAAACGGTTTGGGCAAGTATGGTGTGTATGTTTTTCTTAAAATAAGACGTTTTATGTTTGGGTTTAATCGTCACCAAACCGATTACTTTGTCTTTGGGAAGATTGGGAAAAGGTACGTTTTCGTATTGAATTTTGGGTGGATTTTCTAGATATGCGTTGACTAAATTTTGTATCCGACTGTCGTCAAAGAAATCATCCCCTAGTATTTCATTGTCTTGATCCTCTACTCCCACTACGATATAGGAATTATTAGAAGGATTGGAGTTTGACAAGGCACAAATGTGCTTTAAGAATTTTGCCTTCCCCTCTTTGGTATGTAAATTCAATTGGCGCTTCTTATCATAAAAGCTACACTCATCATTGTGAGCCAAGAGATTCTTGATTAGAAGGCGTTTATTTAGCATTTCATTCGTTTTCCGTAGCTATATTGAGCATCATGCAATTGTATCGTAGGACTGCAAACGCTTTATGGTACTTTATTCCCCATGCTTTCGGTCCAAATGGCGAACCAATCTTCTTGTTCCAATTGCAATTCGGCTGCCTTCTGCAAGGCTTGAATTCTAGCCACATTAACCGTTCCTGCAACCGGTATTACTTGAGCCGGATGCTTTAAAATCCAAGCTAATAAGAGGGTATCGGCACCTAAATGATACTTCTGAACTAATTCGGCTAACACCTTTTTTAATCTTCTAGTTTGTTCGATGTCTTCTCTGAACACAGTGCCTAATGGATTCCAACTCATCGGTCGAATATTGTGCACTTGCATATAATCAAAACTGCCGTCTAACATGGCTTCATGATGTGTGGCGGAGAATTGAACTTGATTGTAATCCACTGTTACTTTTTGTCGAATCAATTCGGTTTGTGAAGCTGTGAAGTTAGAAACTCCAAAATCAATGATCTTGCCTTCTTTTTTTAATTGGGTAACCGCTTCTGCAATTTCATCTGCTACCATGAGCGGGCTTGGGCGATGCAGCAGCAAAACATCTAAATAATCGGTTTGTAGGTTTTTCAAGGAATTCTCTACCGACCAAATGATGTAGTCCTTTGCATAATCATAATACTTGATTTTATTAGGACGGCCTTTAACGTGCTGGATCCCACATTTTGAGATTAATTGGATACGATCGCGGTTCATGTTGCTTTGCGTTAAAGCCTTTCCAAAATCGGCTTCTGTGGTATAATCTCCATAAATATCAGCATGGTCAAATGTGGTAATTTTATTTTCTACACAAATGTGTATTAAATGATCCATTTCGGAAGTATTCAACTTTTTATCCCAAATTCCCCAATTCATGGTTCCAGCTACTATGGGCGATAATTTTGTTTGCATTTTTTAGTTTCTTTAGGGGTTTGTAAAAGTAGTTTTGGCGATTTTGCTTTTTTGAAAATTTTAGTATTTTGGTGCTGCAAAATTAAAAAGACTATCAGGTCTTAAATTTATGAAAAGAAAATCATAAATCATCCTTAAAATTAAGGTCATTTATAAAGTTTTAACGCATTGTTAACATCTCGTAAGGGATTAAATTTTCACTTTTGAAATGTTAAAATTATAACCGTAAAACATTCGAATAAATAAATTAGTATGGAAGAAAATGGTACTGCTTTAGATATCAGAGCAATTAATGAAAAAATAGAAAGAGAGAGTGCTTTTATCGACTTGTTGTCCATGGAAATGAACAAAGTAATTGTTGGTCAAAAACACATGGTTGAGCGTTTGTTAATTGGACTTTTAGGACAAGGACATATACTTTTAGAGGGGGTGCCTGGGTTAGCAAAAACCTTAGCAATCAACACTTTGTCGCAAGCCGTTCAAGGAAGTTTTAGTCGTATACAGTTTACCCCTGATTTATTACCTGCCGATGTAGTGGGGACCATGATTTATAACATTAAAGCCAATGAGTTTTCGATTAAAAAGGGACCCATCTTTGCTAATTTCGTTTTAGCCGATGAGATTAACCGTGCCCCTGCCAAAGTACAATCGGCTTTATTGGAAGCCATGCAAGAAAAGCAAGTGACTATTGGGGATACTACGTTTAAATTAGACAAGCCCTTTTTGGTTTTAGCCACACAAAACCCAATTGAACAAGAAGGAACCTATCCGTTACCGGAAGCTCAAGTGGACCGTTTCATGTTGAAAACGGTTATTGATTATCCAAAAATTGATGAGGAGCGTCTAGTTATTCGTCAAAATCTTAAAGGAGCTTATGAAAAAGTTAATGCCGTAGTTTCCATTGAACAAATTTTGCGCGCTCAAGAAGCAGTTCGAGAAGTTTACATGGATGAAAAGATAGAGAAATACATCTTAGATATAATATTTGCTACGCGTTATCCTGAACAATATAAATTAGAAAGTCTTAAACCTCTTATCGGTTTTGGTGCTTCCCCACGTGGAAGTATCAATTTAGCTAATGCAGCTAAATGCTATGCTTTTATCAAACGTCGTGGTTACGTAATTCCGGAAGATGTTCGTGCCGTAGTGCATGATGTATTACGTCACCGTATTGGGGTAACGTATGAAGCCGAAGCTGAAAACATTACTTCGGTAGATATCATCAATAAAATCGTAAATGAAATCGAAGTTCCTTAATAAGTCGTAACGTAACGACTATAAGACATTCGACAAAAAGATGGAAACAAAAGACTTACTCAAAAAAGTACGTAAAATCGAAATCAAAACCCGAAGATTGAGTGATCATATCTTCTCGGGCGAATACCACACATCTTTTAAGGGGCGTGGGATGACTTTTTCGGAAGTACGTCAATACCAATTTGGGGATGATATTCGAGCCATTGATTGGAATGTAACCGCACGGTACAACGAACCTTATGTAAAAGTTTTCGAAGAAGAACGCGAATTGACCATGATGCTAATGGTTGACATATCGGGATCAGAAAGCTTTGGCACTAAAAACCAATTAAAAAGTGAAATTGTTACTGAAATTGCTGCTACCATGGCATTTTCGGCGACACAGAACAACGATAAAATTGGACTCATCTTGTTTTCGGACCAGATTGAATTGTACATCCCTCCTAAAAAAGGAAAATCACATGTCTTGCGTATCATTCGAGAACTTATAGAATTTCAACCGAAGAGCAAAAAAACGGATTTATCGCAGGCCTTAAAATTCCTTTCGGGCACCCAAAAAAAGAAAGCCATTGTTTTTGTGATTTCCGATTTTATGGTAGAAGATGACTACGAGAAAACGTTGAAAATTGCTGGAAAAAAACATGATATTACTGGCGTTCGCGTATACGATATTCGAGAAGAAAAGATGCCAAACATAGGAATGGTCGAAATGGAAGATGCAGAAACGGGCGAACTATTAGTAGTGAATACCGGTTCTCACAAGACACGATTAAATTACGAAAAACAGTACCAAGAAAAAGTGAATTACTTTAAAGATATATTCTCAAAATGTGGCTCTGGAACCGTAAGTACTCGCGTGGACGAGAGTTATGTGACAAAATTATTAGGTTATTTTAAATCGAGGTGAAGATTTTAAGATTGTTGATTAACGATTTTTGATTGCAGATATATGGATAAGTTTATATTAGAAGAACGATTGATTGATTTTGCTGCAAGTATTATTTTGTTTACTAATCATGTAGAAAAATCAGTTGCTGGAAATCATTTGGTTGGACAAATTGTTCGTTCATCAACTTCTCCTGCTTTAAATTATGGAGAAGCACAAAGCGCAGAAAGTAAAAAAGATTTTATTCATAAAATGGGTATTTGCCTAAAAGAATTAAGAGAAACTTTTAATTGTTTAAAAATTATTGAAAAAGCCAAACTAATATCAAAAATTGAATTAGTTACACCATTAAAATTAGAAGTAAACGAATTGATTTCCATTTTTGTATCAAGCCTTAAAACGGCTAAATCAAATTCTTAAATCATAAATCGTTACTCTTCAATCAACAATACAATGAAGTTTAAAATATATATAGTGTTTTTTCTGGTAAACAGTTTAATTTGGGCACAACCCAAGGTGGCTACCACATTGAATACTACCAAAAATAAAATTGGTGCCGAATTTCAATTGACATTGAAAACAGAGGTAGATACCTTGTCCAAAGTAAAATTTCCTGAAGCCAAGAATTTTGGTGCTTTAGAGGTGATTCAATCCTACAAACCGGATACCGTTAAAAACGGAGCTCGCTACCAACTAATCAAAAAATATGGCTTGACGCAATTTGACGCGGGGAAGTACTTAATTCCGCGTATCCCTGTTTTAATCAATGGAAAACCCGTATTTACTGACAGTATAAAAGTTGAAGTAAATGACGTTAAAGTAGATACCTTAAAACAAAAAATGTACGACATCAAAGATGTTGCTGCAGCTGAAGGTTCAAGTACTTGGTGGCTCTACCTATTAGTACTTATTGCTATTGCCCTTGTTGGATATTTCGTTTATAAATACATCAAAAAAAGACAAGGTACGGTAAAATCTGAGGAAATCGTTTTTAAAACACCAATTGAAAAGGCTACCACTTTATTACAACAATTAGAGCAAAAAGAGCTTTGGCAAAAAGGGGAGGTGAAACATTACTATTCTGAATTAACAGATATTGCCCGAAACTATATCGAAGAAGAAATCCAGATACCTGCGATGGAAAGCACCACTTCTGAATTGATTGAAGGTCTGCGAAAAGCCGCTAAACAAAAGAAATTAAAGCTAACAAACGAAACAGTTGAGAACTTAGAAAAAGTACTAAAACAAGCCGATTTGGTGAAATTTGCCAAAGTGAAACCGCTTGACTTTGAAATAGAAGAAGATAAAAAAAGGATTTCAAGTTCCATCGTCATCATCCACAAATCTATCCCAGTGGTTGTGGAGGAAGCTGACGAATTAGAACTGTGGAATGAGCAACAAAAGGAAATTGCACGGCTTGAGAAAATCAAAAAAGAAAAAAGAAAGCGCCTCTACCTAGGGATTGGTGTTTCTGCCCTTTTATTGTGTGCGGTGTTTGGCTATATTGTAGTTACCAAAGGGTTTGATTATTTAAAAGACAACCTTATTGGACACCCTACTAAAGAATTAGTGGAAGGAGAATGGGTCTATAGTGAGTATGGAGATCCTGGAGTAAAAATAGAAACGCCAAAAGTATTAAAGCGCATAAAATCGGACAACTTATTCCCTAAAAGCGTGATGGCCAATTTTAAAGAAATGCAAGTCTTTATGTATGGCAGCATGTTAGACGACTTTTACATTGGCGTATCGACCACTACTTTTAAACAAGAAATGAAAATTGATTTGCAACAAACGGCAGAAAACAGCATTAAAATATTTGAAACAAAAGGAGCACAAAACGTCATTGTAAAAACGGAAGACTTTGATACGCAAGATGGAATTTCAGGTAAGAAAGCTTATGGGACCATGACAATGCTAGATAAAATTAAGGGAGAATCGACCAAAGTGTATTATGAAGTTTTAGTATTTGCCCAAAACAATGGCGTACAACAGATTACGATTTTACACAAAGAGGGTGATGAATACGGTCAAAAAATAATGGAACGGGTATTGAATTCCGTTGAATTACAAAAAGCGAATTGATTATGATGAAAGAGGTAAGCTTTTTAAATCCTGAATTGTTCTGGTTGTTTTTACTACTACCAGTGGCTCTAGCATGGCAAATATGGAAAAGAAAAGAACAATCGGCCACTTTGAAGATTAGTTCTGTTCAAGGATTCAAAACCCAGACATCAATTTGGGCCAAATTAAAACCATTTTTATTTGTGTTACGCTTATTGGCTTTGAGTTCGATAATCATCGCCATGGCAAGACCCAGAAAGGTCGATATTAGCAGCCAAACTAAGTCTACGAAAGGAATTGATATTGTAATGGCCATTGACGTTTCAGGAAGTATGCTAGCGAAAGATTTAAAGCCGAACCGTATGGAGGCCTTAAAAAAAGTAGCTGAAAACTTTGTAGAAGGACGACCAAACGACCGGATAGGGATAGTACTTTATGCTGCAGAGGCTTACACAAAAACTCCGGTTACAAGCGATAAAGCCATAGTTCAAGACGCTATACAGAGCATCAAATACGACAATGTATTACAAGATGGAACGGGAATTGGAATGGGATTAACGACAGCCGTAAACCGACTAAAAGACAGTAAAGCCAAAAGTAAAGTTATTATCTTAATGACTGACGGAGTAAATAATGCTGGCTTTATCGAGCCCGAAACGGCTTCGCAAATTGCGAAAGAATATGGTATTAAAGTATATACCATAGGAATAGGAACTAATGGCGATGCCCTATTCCCTTATGCTTATGCTCCAAATGGGGGATTTTTATTTAGAATGATGCCTGTTGAAATCGATGTGAACTTATTACAAGCCATTGCTAGAAATACCGGCGGGAAATATTTTAGAGCCAACAGCAACAGTAAGTTAAAAGCAATTTACGATGAGATTAACAAGCTTGAGACTACTGAAATACAAGAGTTGAAGTTTTATGATTATGATGAGAAATACCGTTCATTCGTGTGGATAGCAGGTATTTTATTATTAATCGAATTTGGATTACGAAACACCCTTTACAGAAGTTTTATATAAAGTTATGTACGAGTTAGAAGAAAAATGGTATTTGTATTTTCTGTTGGTCATCCCTGCTATGACCCTACTTTTCTTGTATTTACAATTTTGGAAAAGAAAAAAGCAACGGGAGTTTGGGGATTTAGACTTAATCAAAAAACTGAGTCCGGAAAAATCAATATTCAAGCCGGTTTTAAAGTTAGTAGTGTTCCTTTTAGCGCTAAGTTGCCTAATTATAGGATTAGTTAACCCTAAGATGGGAACTAAAATCGAAACCGTAAAACGCGAAGGCATTGACATCGTGTTTGCCATTGACGTTTCGAAAAGTATGCTGGCTGAAGACGTTGCACCAAGCCGATTGGAAAAAAGCAAACAATTGGTTTCCCAAGTCATTAACCAATTAGGCAGTGACCGCATAGGCATTATCGCCTATTCTGGTAGCGCTTTCCCTGTATTGCCGATAACTTCCGATTATAGTGTTGCAAAAATGTTTTTACAAGGCATGAATCCGGGAATTATTTCAGCACAAGGAACCTCGATTGACCAAGCTATTACCTTAGCCACCACCTTTGTCGATAAAAAAGACAAGACTAATAAGCTGCTCATCATTATCACTGATGGAGAAGACCATTCCAACGAGGCTGTTGATGCTGCCGAAGAGGCTAAAAAATTAGGAATCAAAATTATAACCGTTGGCGTAGGTACTGAAAAAGGAGGGCCAATTCCGTTAAAAGAAAACGGGGTAACCTCAAGTTTTAAGCGAGATAGTAATGGAGAGGTAGTCATTACAAAACGGAATGCCGAGGTGTTAAAAAACATTGCCAAAGCAACCGGTGGAGGTTATGTAGATGGTGATTCTACAAAAGCGGTCTTAGACTATGTTAAAAATGCGTTGGATAACATACAGAAAACGGAATTTGAAAGTACCCAAATGGCAGACTTTAAATCGCAATTTCAATGGTTTTTAGGATTTGGTTTCTTCCTATTGTTTTTAGATGTGTTTTTATTGGAAAAAAGAACCAAATGGGTTAAAAAAATGAATCTATTTAACGAAAAAGAGTAAATGAAAAAGTGGTTTTTATATAGTTTCTTCTTGATTTCTTTTATTGGAATAGCCCAAAAAAAAGAAAAGGACTCTCATTTGCCTGCAGGAAATGAATCATTTGCCGATAAAAATTATGCTGATGCGGAAACAGAGTATCGCATCTCGGAATCTAAAAATCCCAAGAAAGGAATATCCGCCTATAACTTAGGAAATGCTATTTACCGCCAAAATCAAGCAGCAGAAGCAAAATACCATTATGGCAAAGCGTATAAAAATGCGCAAACAAAGGAGGAGAAACACCAAGCTTTGCACAATATAGGGAATACCCTGATGAAAGCGAAAGACTATGCTGGTGCTGTTGAGGCCTATAAAAATGCGTTGCGAAACAATCCCGCCGACGAAGAGACACGATACAATTATGCTTTGGCTAAATTGTATTTAAAAAACAATCCTCCTAAAAAAGACGGTGATAAAAACAAAGACAAAAAAGACAACAAGAATAAAGATAAAAAAGACGATAAAGACAAGGATAAAGATAAAGGTGAGAACAAGGACAAAGACAAAGACAAGGATAATAAAGATAAGGATAATAAAGACGGTAAAAACAATAAAGATCAAAAGGATAAAGACCAAAATGGCGGAAAACCTCAGCCTCAACCAGGAGGTGTTTCAAAACAACGCCTGGAGAATCTGCTAGAAGCCGTCAATAACGAAGAGAAAAAAGTTCAAGATAAAGTAACCAAGCAAAAAGTACAGGCCAATCCTAAAAAGGCCGAAAAAGATTGGTAATTAGGTTCCGATTTTAAGGTGTTAATTTGAAAATTTGAAAATGAAAAGGATACTATTTTTACTGTTATTAATCACAAACTCGATCTGGGCTCAAGTCCAATTTGAAGCGAAAGTGAGCAAAAATTCATTGGGAGTCAATGAACGATTGCGCATTGAGTTTACAATGAATGCCGATGGCGATAACTTTCAACCCCCAAATTTTGAAGCTTCGGGCTTCAGAGTTGTTGGAGGACCTAGTCAATCTGTTAGCCAATCATGGATTAACGGAAGAAGTACGTTCAACAAATCGTACATCTATATTTTATTGCCAACCCAAAAAGGGGCTTTAACCATCAAACAAGCCTCTATCGAAATAAATGGCCAAATTTATAAAACATCTCCCTTAAAAATAAATGTGACCAATGCCGTTGAGATCCCTAAAGATCCTAATGAAATTCCCACTGCTAGTGCCAATGATAACTTGTATCTAGTAGCTGATATTTCTAAAACTAATCCTTATCTAAACGAACCCATTACGGTGGTTTACAAACTCTATTTCAGTTATAACATTGGAATAACCAACTGGCGTGAATTGAATAAACCTAAATACAATGATTTTTGGAGTCAAAACATCGATATTAAGCAACTTAAAGCGGAAGAAGGAATGTTCAAAGGTGAGCGATACCGCTATGTTGTTTTAAGAAAAACCGTATTATACCCAACAAAATCTGGTAAATTAGAAATAGAGCCTCTTTCATTGGATATTGATTGTCAAGTTCCTACGAATCGAAGAAACTTTTGGGGACAGCCGCTAATGACCGAGGACAGTAAGCGTGTTTCTGCTGGAAGTAAAGTAATAAACGTCAGAGCTTTGCCAGAAGCGGGTAAACCAGAAAGTTTTAGTGGTGCAGTTGGTAAGTTTGATTTCAAAGTTAGTCCATCAAAAACGACTTTGAAAAATGGAGAATCACTAGATTTAAATGTAAGTGTTGCTGGTACTGGTAACCTAAAGCTTTTTACTTTACCTAAACCTGTTTTACCATCAGCCTTAGAAATGTATGATCCAGTACATGACGAAAATGTTTCAACACCGCTAACCGGAATGATTGGGAAAATTGCCGATAAATACACGATTATTCCACAATACAAAGGGAATTACCAAATCAAACCGATGGTGTTTTCCTATTTTGATTTAGGGACTGGACGTTATAAAACCATTACCTCACAACCTATAACCATTACAGTGTTGGATGGTCCAGGCGTAGCAAGTACTTCTAATACTAATGCAAACGAAGTGGCGAAAAACAAAGTTGAAGTAGCGAAAACATTTGCCTATAACAAACAAAAAACCAGTTTACAATCGATGAGCAAAGAAGATTTCCTTGGTTCGGGATTGTTTTATAGCCTACTGTTTTTACCTTTTATAACTCTGCCAGCACTAGTTCTGGTTAGAAAGAAAAAAGAAGCACGAGATAATGATGTTCTTGGCAACAAAATCAAAAAGTCAAATGCCTTGGCTAAAAAATACTTGTCGGAAGCCAAAAAACAATTGGGGAATAAAGAACTATTCTACATCGCATTGGAAAAAGCAATGCACAATTTCTTAAAGGCTAAACTGCATATCGAAACTTCGGAAATGAGTAAAGATAAAATACGAGAGATTTTACAAAGTAAACAGGCGCAAAGTGATACGGTTTCTTCCTTTATTCAACTAACCGAAAATTGTGAATTAGCGCGTTATGCCATGTCCTCTGAATCGGCCATCCAACAAGATTATGAAAAAGCAGTAGACATTATATCTGAGTTAGAAAAGCAAATTAAATAACAGAATTCATGAAAAAGACACTCATTTTATTGCTATTCGTATCCCAAATGATTTGGGCTCAAAATGCCTTTGAACAAGGCAATAAATACTATCAAGAAGAAAATTACCCCGCCGCTATATCTAGCTTTGAAAGCATAATCAATAGCGGTAAAGAATCAGCCGAGGTCTATTTCAATTTAGGAAATTGTTATTATAAAGTACACAAAGTAGCGCCAGCCGTTTACAATTATGAGAAAGCTTTGTTGCTCAATCCGAATGATCCTGAAATCAAAACAAATTTAGATTTTGCCCGAAAAATGGCAATTGATGACATAAAGGTAATTCCTAAAGTAGGTTTTAACAAAGTCATTGCCGATTTCACTTCCAACTACTATTATGATACTTGGGCATGGATTGCTGTCTGCTTTGCATTCCTGTTTTTACTATTTTTTGTTGGCTATTATTTCTCGCACAAGACTACCATTAAACGCATTTTTTTCTTAGGGATGTTTGGTTGGTTACTAGCAATTATTATCAGTATTGCTTCTGGCTTTTATGAAAAAAACAGATATGATAATGAAAGGCCGGCTATCGTTTTTTCTGAAACCGCCTCCGTTAAAAGCGAACCAAAAGCTACCGCCACGGATGCCTTTGTATTGCATGAAGGAACAAAAGTGTACATACTAGAGCGTATTGCCAATTGGAAAAAAGTTGAACTAACAGACGAAACCACCGGTTGGATTGAAGAAAGTGCTATTAAAGAAATCAA
>JBJONL010000012.1:0-12636 GCA_046051865.1 Bacteroidota bacterium
TTACCTAAAATGCACACCCGATGGCGCGGACTTGAAGTCCGTGACATACCTAAAACATACACATAAAGCGCCCAATGGCGCGGACTTGCAGTCCGTGACTTACCTAAAACATTTACATAAAGCGCCCCGATGGCGCGGACTTGCAGTCCGTGACTTACCTAAAATGCACACCCGATGGCGGGGACTTGAAGTCCGTGACATACCTAAAACATACACATAAAGCGCCCAATGGCGCGGACTTGCAGTCCGTGACTTACCTAAAATGCACACCCGATGGCGGGGACTGAAAGTCCGCGCCATCGGGTTTATTTGTTTTAAGAATAGGCACGGACTTCAAGTCCGCGCCATCAGGTTTATTTGTTTTAAAAATAGTCACGGACTGCAAGTCCGCGCCATCGGAGTTGGATAGTGATTTGGAGGTTGAGATAGTTTATCTGTTTTAAGAATAGGCACGGACTACAAGTCCGCGCCATCGGGTGGTGATTTGGAGGTTGAGATAGTTTATTTGTTTTAAGAATAGGCACGGACTACAAGTCCGCGCCATCGGGACATACACATAAAGTGCCCGATGGCGCGATTCGGAAGCATGGTCACGGACTGCAAGTCCGCGCCATCAGATTTATTTGTTTTAAAAATAGTCACGGACTGCAAGTCCGCGCCATCGGGGTTGTTTTTACGCGGTTAAATCAAAACTGTACGCTAGTCTCAAATCAGCGCGATTCGGAAGCATGGTCACGGACTGCAAGTCCGCGCCATCAGGTTTATTTGTTTTAAAAATAGTCACGGACTGCAAGTCCGCGCCATCGGGGTGCACTCGTTCCCGACTAGTAAAAAATATTCGTGCATTCGAGGTAAAAAAGTATCTTTGCACCACAACAACACGTACTACCGATGAAACACACTCTTATTGCGCCATCTGTTTTGGCAGCAGACTTCGCCAATTTACAACGCGACATTGAAATGATTAACAACAGTGAGGCCGATTGGTTTCACATTGACATTATGGATGGGGTCTTTGTTCCTAACATATCCTTTGGCATGCCAGTATTGGAAGCTATTACAAAACATGCTCAAAAAACGATTGATGTGCATTTGATGATTGTTGATCCCGACCGTTATATTAAAACTTTTGCTGCGTTGGGGGCCAACATCTTGACCGTACATTATGAAGCTTGCACGCATTTGCATCGCACCTTACAAGCTATTAAAGCAGAGGGAATGAAAGCGGGTGTTGCCTTAAATCCGCACACCAACATTGCGTTGTTAGAAGATGTGATTGCCGACATTGATTTGGTTTGCTTAATGAGTGTTAATCCGGGCTTTGGCGGACAATCCTATATTGAAAACACCTATGCAAAAGTGGAGCGTCTGAAGGATTTAATCGTGAGAAAGAATGCTACTACGCTGATTGAAATTGACGGCGGTGTAACCGATAAAAATGCTAAACAACTAGTTCAATGCGGTGCCGATGTCTTGGTTGCGGGAAGTTTTGTATTTAAGTCGTCCAACCCCCCAGCAACGATTAGCGATTTAAAGAAAACAATCTTATTGTAAAGGCACTTCCACTCATAAGGAGTTTCTAATAATGAGTTGGCTTTTATTTTTCACTTGCTGATTGCTATTAGTATTGAGCATTGTTGCCAAGATTTCCCCCATAGCTTTGAAATCGGTGGAGATGGTCGTAATACCATTTTCGACTACTTTTTTAAGGGAGGTATCGTTATAAGATATGATTCCGTAATCCCTTCCAAGCGCTAATTGTTGTCTTTTGGCTTGTTCGATTACGGCTACCAGGTGGTCGTCATTGACAATAACAAACAAGGTGCCTGGTTGGATTACCTCCGTTCCGAACATGGGGATAACCGCATAATCAAACTGGAATTCGGTACAAAACTTTTCAAATCCGTTAACCATTCCATAAGGCTCTTTCTTCCCAGGGAAGACAAATATGAGTTGGCCATACTTTTTCAATTGGGTTTTCCCAACCGCTAAAGCATCATACATATCCGCTTCAAAATCTTGATGTACGCAAGGATACTCCGCTAGGTGCTCATTGGTCTGATCTAAGATATACGTTGAATTAGACGGGAGTGATTTTATGCATTCAGCGGTGCCTTCTAAATTGGAGGGCATGATGATGTACTTCGAATAATTCCCTTTGCTTTCTGAGATCAATTTCTTAAACATTTCAAGATTGAAATGGTGAAAAAAGATATCGACTTGGAAATTCTTATTTACATGTTCAATAAAAGCGTTGTAGAGCACTTCTTTGAAAGAATTGAATTCGTCAAACAATAAAAAAACGCGCTGTTCGAGGGTAAATTCCACACTTTTTACATAATAACCCTTTCCTAATACCGCATAAATAATCCCTCTTTTCTTTAGTTCCTCGTACGCGAGGAGTACCGTATCTCTGGATATTGAGAACTCTAGGCATATCTTATTGACAGAGGGCAATCGCTCGTCACGTTTAATTCTTTTTTCGGCAATGGCTCTTTCAATAGAGCCGATGATTTGCTTGTACTTCGGCTGGTTTGACTGGGTATTAATCGTAATTAATTTCATGATGTATTCGTAACTGGTAGGTAAGATACAAAAAAACTGGTAGGTAGCGGTATGGTGTAGTGTGTTTTAATGGTATTTTCGTTATCACATTGATAAAAAAGGTATGGAAATAACCACTCATTCGCAAAGTAAAGCCTCTATAATTAAGAAATCACTTGGTTTTCTTTTCGGAATAAACGAGGCACAATGCTTTACCCTAACCAACCATAACGGTTGTGAATTATCGGTAATGAACTACGGCGCTACTATTACCTCTTTAAAAATACCTACGGCAACGGGTGAACGGGTTGATGTCGTATTGGGTTTTGATGCTGTAGAAGCCTATGCTAAATCTTATGATTTACCAAGTGCTCCATACATAGGCGCGGTAGTAGGTCGATTTGCGGGACGAATCAACAAAGGCACTTTTCCCTTAAATGGCGAAAAAATCACCCTAACTAAAAACTGGAACGGACATCAACTCCACGGAGGACACGAAGGTTTTAGTCGGAAATTTTGGAAAGTTGTTGACATTACGGCCGACCGCAATCCTTCGATAAGCTTGGCCTACCTTAGTCGGGATAACGAAGAACAGTTCCCCGGGGAACTCGTCGTAAAAGTTACATATACCTTAACCGAGGACAATGAACTCAAAATAGCTTTTGAAGGTAACGCAACAGAAGACACTCTTGTCAATTTGACCCAACACAGTTATTTTAATTTGAATGGGCATACGGAATCCATTGAAAACCAAAAGCTGTTGGTGAATGCCAAAAACATTTTAGAGACCACTAAAGAAATGATTCCAACTGGGAAGTATATTCCTTTAAACCACCATGCTTTTGATTTTTCGGAAGCAAAAGCTTGTCCGATGGCTATCGACAACACCTTTGTATTGGAAGGTAAACAGGCCGCAATCCTCTTTGGAGAGACTACTAAAATAAAAATGACGGTTACTACTAATCAGCCTGCGTTACATATGTATGTTGGCGGTAACTGTTTTGAAACCATTGCAGGAAAAGAGCTAGCATCCTATCATGCTTTGAGTGGCATATGCTTTGAGACCCAAAATTTTCCAGATGCACCAAATCACAGTCACTTCCCTAATGCTATACTAAGAAAGGGAGACACCTATAGTAACGAAACCACCTTCTTATTTGAAAATTATTAAAAACAACACGATGAAAAAAACGATAGCATTGCTAGTATTAATTACTTTATTTTCTTGTTCGAAGAGCGACAGTACGACACCACCGGCGGTAGAAGACAACTTTATTAGAGCCGCTGACATGTCGTATCTTCCTTTGATTGAAAGTGAAGGCACCGTATATAAGCACAATGGACAAAATGAAGACCCTATAGTTACCTTAAAGAATGCCGGATGTAATACGATCCGTATTCGGTTATGGCAAAATCCTAGTTTTGGTCATTCAGGCTTAGCGGAAGTAAAAACGTTTGCGGCTCGAGTGAAACAAGCGGGGTTAAAAGTATGGTTGACCGTGCATTATTCCGACACTTGGGCTGATCCTGGAAACCAAACCAAGCCAGTGGCTTGGCAGGGGTTATCTTTTGTTGATTTAAAGAATACGGTAAGCAGTTACACGACTCAAATCATGACTGAAATTAATCCTGACATTATTCAAATAGGCAATGAAACCAATGACGGTATGCTTTGGCCAGAGGGAAAATTATCGACTAATGAGAGTCAGTTTTTGCAATTACTTAGCAGTGCTAGTGTTGCGGTTAGAAATCAATCGGCCACGACTAAAATCATGTTGCACTTTGCGGGCACTTCGGGTTCTGACTGGTTTTTCAGTAAAGTGGCTGCCATCGATTATGATTATATCGGACTATCTTATTATCCTATTTGGCACGGCAAAAGTTTGTCCACCTTGCAAAATACAATGAACACCTTGGGACAATTGTACAATAAAAAGGTACTTATTGCGGAGACCGCCTATCCTTTTACTTTTGGCTATAACGATTACACGAACAACATCGTTGGGTTGCAAAGTCAGATTATTGATACCTATTCTGCCAGTACTCAAGGACAAAAAGACTATTTAACCGCTTTGAAGAGTACCGTGAAGCAAAGCACATACGGCTATGGTTTTTGCTATTGGGGTGCGGAATGGGTTGCCTTTCGCGGGCCTACCTCAACCAATGGATCTTCATGGGAAAATCAAGCTTTATGGGATTTTAACAACAATGCACTACCAGCAATGGATGCCTTCACTGCTAATTAACCATGCCCAAGTCGTTCCTACCTGCTATTTTCTTGCTGCTGGCCGCAGTGGGGCATTGCCAAACCCCGTCTTTTGTATTTGCTAAAGGCGCTGATGTGGGTTGGCTTCCCCAAATGGAGTCCACGGGTTATAAATTCTATGACACCGATGGCAAAGAGAAGGATTGCCTTCAACTGCTTAAAGACCGTGGAATGAATTCCATTAGACTTCGTGTTTTTGTCCATCCGAATGACGATAAAGCCAGCGGACATTGCAGCAAGGAAGAAACGGTTACAATGGCTTTACGAGCTCAGAAGATGGGAATGCGTATTATGATTGACTTTCATTATTCTGATTCGTGGGCAGATCCTGCCAAACAAAATAAACCTAAAGCTTGGGAACACCATACCTTTCCTGAATTGCTAAAAGACGTCTACCAACATACTTTTGAGGTGATAAGTGCTTTAAACAAAGCGGGCGTTACGCCCGAGTGGGTTCAAATAGGCAACGAAATTCCTGGGGGCATGCTTTGGCCTGATGGGAGTACTGAGCATTGGGAACAGTTGGGACAACTCTTAAACCAAGGGTACGATGCTGTGAAAGCCGTAACTAAAAAAATCAAAGTGATTGTGCATGTTGATGAGGGAAATAACAATGCTAAATTCAGAGCCTTCTTTGACCAAGCAACCGCTCAGCAGGTCAAGTATGATGTCATAGGCTTATCTTATTACCCGTATTGGATCAAAAAAGAGTACCGCGAAACGATCGCAGATTTGACCTTTAACTTAAACGACATGGCGCAACGGTATGGGAAAGACGTAATGGTTGTGGAAGTGGGCGGCGAAGATGACAAAGTACAAAATACTTATGAATTACTGCAAGCTACCATAAAAGCCGTGAAAGACGTTCCAAACCACAAAGGGTTAGGCGTATTTTATTGGGAACCTGAAGGAGCTAAAAGTTGGAGTCAATACAGTTTAAGTGCCTGGCAAGAGAATGGGCAACCCTCCCCTGCCTTGGATGCCTTTAAAGAAAATTAAATTATGCGTTTAGTATCCTTATCCCCCTTAAAAAAATCAATTCCTATAATCCTTTGCTTTTTCTTGTCGGCCTTTGTGCTTCGCGGACAACAAAAGATTTCGCTGGATGCGGATTGGAAGTTTCATTTCGGAAATTCGGGGTTGCCCGCTCTAGATTTTGATTATGGAAGCACCTTATTGTTGCACAAGTCAAATGTCTATGAGCCCACGATTGTGAGTCCGAAATACCAGGACTCCACCTGGCGAAGTTTGAACGTGCCACATGATTGGGCGGTAGAACTTCCGTTTGTAGCATCCCCTACGCATGAAATGGATTCGCATGGGTACAAACCGGTGGGCGGCTTATATCCTGAAACTAGTATTGGCTGGTATCGAAAACATTTTACGGTAGACAAAACCCAACAAGACAAGCGTTATGTGTTGCAATTTGACGGAATCTACCGAAATGCTGCCGTTTGGGTAAATGGATTTTATGTAGGCACTAATTTTAGCGGTTATGTTGGCGCCACCTATGATGTTACCGATTACATGAATTTTGAGACTGAAAACGTGATTGTTGTGCGCGTTGATGCCACGCAAAGTGAGGGTTGGTTTTATGAGGGTGCTGGTATTTACCGTCACGTTTGGTTAAGCATCACGGATAAAACCTTTATTCCAGAAGACGAGCTGTATGTTCGATCAGAAGTAAGCGGTAAAAATGCCGTAGTGACCTTAGACGCTACCCTTCAAAATAACCATTTAAGCACTACAAACTGCACGTTTTATGCCTATATCACCGACAGGAATGGGAAGGTATTGGGCAAGACAAAAGAGCAAAAGCTAACGCTTGGTAAGTCTAAAACCACTACAATACAACAGCAAATAAGTCTGGCGAATGCCAATTTGTGGTCGATAGAAGATCCTTATTTGTATAAGATGGTGGCCGTGTTACAATCGGATGAAAAGATTTTGGATCGCGTCCAGACCCGGTTTGGCCTTAAAACCGTACAATTTGATGCTCAGAAGGGCTTCTTTTTAAACGGCAAGCACCTCAAAATACAAGGCACAAATAACCATCAGGACCATGCGGGATTGGGCAGTGCACTTCCTGACTTCATGCAGTACTACCGAATAAAGCAATTGAAAGCGATGGGATGTAACGCTTATCGCACGAGCCATCATGCCCCTACTCCAGAATTGCTGGAGGCTTGTGATAGTTTGGGCATGTTAGTCTTGGACGAACAACGGTTGTTGAACAGTAGTCCGGAGTACACGGACCAATTTAAACGTTTGCTGAAGCGCGACCGCAATCATGCCTCGGTTTTTTTATGGTCCATTGGCAATGAAGAGCAAAACATCCAAGGGAATGATTATGGTAAAAAGATTGCACAATCACTATTGGCTATACAGGAAGAAATCGATCCTTCTCGAACCAGCACTTATGCTGCTGATATGGGAAATGATTTTAAGGGCGTCAATGAAGTCATTCCTATCCGCGGGTTTAATTACCGTCAATTTGCGGTAGCAGATTATCATAGGGATCATCCAAATCAGCCGCTTTTAGGCACTGAAATGGGGAGTACAGTAACGACTCGAGGGATTTATGAAAAAGACAGCATTAGAGCTTATGTACCAGACCAAGACATTACGGCGCCTTGGTGGGCTAGCAAAGCCGAAGATTGGTGGAAATTAGCGGCTGAAAATGACTATTGGCAAGGCGGTTTTGTATGGACGGGTTTTGATTATCGAGGGGAACCTACCCCCTATAAATGGCCGAATATCAATTCGCATTTCGGTCTAATGGACGTCTGTGGCTTTCCTAAAAACCTTTATTATTACTATCAAAGTTGGTGGACCAAACAAGACGTACTCCATATCGCACCCCATTGGAATTGGCCTGATAAAATAGGGCAACCCATCGAGGTTTGGGTAAATGCTAACGCCGATGCTGTCGAGCTTTTCTTGAATGGGAAAAGTTTGGGCAAAAAGACGATGCCTCGGAACGGTCATTTGAATTGGCAGGTACCCTATGCGCCTGGTCAATTAAAAGCTGTTGGCTATAAAAAAGACAAAAAATTCACCACACAAGTGGAGACGACGGGCCCTGCTTTCAATGTCGTATTGATCCCCGACAAAACCACAATGAAAGCTAACGGCACCGATGGAGTGGTAGTCGCTGTTACGATAACCGACGCAAAAGGAAGAGAAGTACCGACAGCCAACACCTTGATAAAATTCAAACTTACTGGCGATGCTAAAATACTGGGTGTTGGGAATGGGGATCCTAGTTCGCATGAACCCGACCAATGTAAAAATGGGGAATGGCAACGGACAGCCTTTAATGGCAAATGCCAAGTAATTCTCCAAGCAGGAAAAACAAGCGGCGCCGTAACCTTGGAGGTGCAAGCCGATGGATTGGCCTCAAAACCTTTACGCTTAACCCTCAACTAGGGATCATTTAGTATACGATTTATGAAAAAGAATTTAATACACTATACCACCGAACAATTTGCAAAAAATGTGCACAGCAAGCCTGACTATGTATTTTTATCACCGGGCAGAATAAATCTTATAGGCGAGCACGTTGATTATAATGACGGTTTTGTTTTGCCTGCGGCTATTAATAAATACATCTGTTTTGCAGTTTCCAAAAACGAATCAACGGAATGCACCTTATTGGCTTTAGACCTTGAGGAACGCTATACCTTTGATCTCAATACTAGTTTAAGTCCGACTCCTACGCTCTGGGCCAATTATATTCTCGGGGTCGTGCATCAACTTAAAGAGCGGGAGCATCAACTGGGGGGCTTTACTATGGCCTTTAGCAGCACTATTCCCATAGGCGCAGGACTTTCTTCCTCGGCAGCCTTAGAATGTGGCGTGGGTTATGCTATGAATAGCCTGTATGATTTAGGCTTGAGCAAAGAGGACATTGCCTTGATTGGACAAAAAGCCGAGCATACCTTTGCTGGTGTTAATTGTGGTATAATGGACCAATTTGCGTCGGTCTTTGGTAAGAAAAACAGTTTCATTAAGCTTGATTGCAATACCTTAACTTATGACTATTACAAAGCTGATTTTAAGGCGTATTCGTTGTTGCTCTTAGACAGCAAAGTGAAACATGCCCATCTTACCTCGGGCTACAATGACCGAAGACAAGAAGTTGAAGAAGGCTTAGCGGTAATTAAACAACACTATTCCCAAGTAAAGACTTTTAGAGACTGTACATTAGATATGCTTACATCCGTGCGAACCCACTTAGGAGATGCCCTTTATAAGCGTTGTCATTATGTGGTAAAAGAAATCCAGAGGGTTACTGATGCTACGGTAGCGATTACGCAATCCGACTTTAAAAAATTAGGGCAACTCATGTTGGAGACCCATCAAGGCCTGTCTGCGGACTATGAAGTCAGTTGTGCCGAAATTGATTTTCTAGTAGCAAAGGCTCAGGAGGAACCCACGGTACTAGGGTCACGCATGATGGGCGGTGGTTTTGGTGGCTGTTCGTTAAACTTAGTCACCAAAGGAACCGAAGACGCATTGATTGCCAAAATAACGGCACAATACCAGGCAGAATTTGGCATTACGTTGAAAGCTTATAAAGTTAAAATTGCTAAGGGAACTACATTATACCAACACTAAACTATGGAGTCATTTAACGCTAACGAACATCCCCATAGACGATACAACCCGTTGCTAGACGAATGGATACTGGTATCGCCTCACCGAGCTAAACGGCCCTGGCAAGGCCAAAACGAAAAAATCGCGGCAGTAGCTTTACCCGAACATGATGACCACTGTTATTTATGTTCAGGGAATTTGCGTTCGAACGGGATTAAGAATGAGGAATACACCGACTGTTATGTCTTTGAAAATGATTTCTCTGCCTTATTAAAAGAGCCTATTTCGTTTAAAAACGATCGAGGTGCTTTATTTCAATTAAAACCCGAACGAGGCATTGCTAAGGTAGTTTGCTTTTCGGCTCAGCATAATTTGACCTTGCCTGAAATGGAACTTTCGGCGATTGAGAACGTAGTACAGACTTGGGTGGCTCAATACATAGAACTGGGCAATCATGACTACATCAATTATATTCAGATCTTTGAGAATAAAGGCGCTGTGATGGGCTGCAGTAATCCGCATCCCCATGGTCAGATATGGGCCCAATCGTCGCTTCCTACCCAAGTGGAAAAAACGCAAAAAAGTTTGCGCGCTTATTTTGAAAAGCACAAGAGCAGTTTGCTGAAAGATTATTTGGCAGAAGAACTAAACCAAAAGGAACGAGTGGTTCTTGAGAATGACCATTTTGCGGTTGTAGTGCCGTTTTGGGCTACCTGGCCTTACGAAACGATGATCATCAGCAAGCGGCATTTTGGCACTATTATCGCCATGACCCAAGAAGAATTCAAAGCATTCGCTGCGATTTTAAAAGGAATCACGGTAAAGTATGACAATTTATTTGAAACCTCCTTCCCCTACTCTTCCGGAATTCATCAAGCACCAACCGATCGCGTCTCACATCCGGAGTGGCATTTTCACATGCATTTTTACCCGCCCTTGTTGCGCAGTGCTACCGTTAAGAAATTCATGGTAGGCTATGAAATGCTTGGAGAGGCCCAGCGCGATCTTTCTCCTGAACAAAGCGCAAAAATTTTAAGAGATTTACCCTTAGTACATTATAAAACCAAAAACCTATAATATGCAGACCTTAACCACCAAAGATTATATTGTATTCTTCCTCTATTTTGTCATTATCGTAGGGTATGGCCTTTGGATCTACAACCGAAAAAAGAAAGCGCAAACGAGTAGTAATGATTACTTTTTGGCCGAAGGGTCGCTTACTTGGTGGGCCATTGGCGCTTCGTTAATTGCTAGTAACATTAGTGCCGAACAATTCATTGGGATGAGCGGTAGTGGATTTAAGATGGGCTTGGCCATTGCCACTTATGAATGGATGGCAGCAGCAACGTTACTTATCGTCGCCATATTCTTTATGCCGGTCTATCTCAAAAACAAAATATTTACCATGCCGCAGTACTTGTCGAAGCGTTACAACAGTAATGTTGCGATGATCATGGCGGTCTTTTGGTTGCTATTATATGTACTGGTCAACCTTACTTCTATCTTGTATTTAGGGGCTTTGGCCATCAGTAGTATTTCGGGATTAGACCTTACGTTGTGTATGGTATTCTTAGCGCTATTTGCTGTAATGATCACCTTAGGAGGTATGAAAGTGATTGGGTATACGGATGTTATTCAGGTCTTCTTTTTGATTTTAGGCGGCTTAGTTACGACCTATATTGCTTTGAATTTGGTTTCCACTGAATTTGGCTCCACTGGGGTTATTAATGGATTTCACTTAATGACCACTCATGCTAGTGATCATTTCCATATGATCTTTGACAAGAGCAATCCAAATTATATGGATTTACCGGGATTATCCGTCTTGATTGGCGGGATGTTGATTATTAATTTGAATTATTGGGGGTGCAATCAGTACATTACACAACGCGCATTGGGAGCTGATTTAAAAACGGCTCGTGGGGGTATCTTATTTGCGGCGTTCTTAAAATTACTCATGCCAGTCATCGTAGTATTGCCAGGGATTGCTGCTTATGTATTGTACCAAAACGGTCATTTTCATACGGAAATGCTGCAAGAAGGGGTAGTTAATCCCGACCGAGCGTATCCCATACTACTGAATTTATTGCCGGTGGGATTAAAAGGCTTGTCGTTTGCGGCCCTTACAGCAGCTATAGTAGCATCTTTAGCGGGAAAAGCTAACAGTATTGCAACGATTTTTACTTTGGATATTTACAAAAACCATTTAAATAAGGAGGCCAGTGAAAAGCGTTTAGTTACGATTGGGAAGTTTACGATCCTTACCGCTATGTTGCTGGCGGTGGTCATTGCACCATTTTTAGGCATCAATAAAAAGGGCGGTTTTCAATTTATTCAAGAGTGTACTGGCTTAGTGAGTCCTGGCGTATTTGCCATGTTTATTATGGGCTTCTTTTGGAAGAAGACGACTTCTAATGCCGCTTTATTTGCGATGATCGGAGGCCTGTTGCTTTCTATAGCGTTTACGGTTATGCCTTCCGTACTCGATTTGAGTTTTCTAAATCCGCTGGGCTTTTCAGTGCCTAATGCACAGGGGGTTTATGAAATTCCCTTTATAGACCGTATGGGATTTGTCTTTATACTATGCATCCTTGGAATGGGGGTCATTAGTATTTATGAAACTAGAAAAGGCGTTCTTACTGCTGGCTTGGAAGTAGACCCATCGATGTTTAAAATGTCGCGTAGTTTTGTGGTAGGAACCTTACTTATCGTATCGATCTTGGCAGCATTATATACCGTATTTTGGTAATACAAAGAGCATGGTCTCTTGCACACTTGCCCAATAAAAATAGCCTTGACAGGGAAAAGTTTCCCTATTCATCCCTATGAGATCGTAAAACGACCGCGGTGACTTCTTACTTTGACCGCGGTCATTTTACTAAGTGACCGTGGTCGTTTTACTAATTGGCCGTGGTCATTTATAGGACAGCAAGGCATCCGCTAAAAAAGTCAAGGTTATGACACCCTTACTGTAGACTTTCTGGCCAAAAAATGTACGTACTACTACGCTACTTTACGAACCAAGACCGCTTTACTCTCCTCTATTACTTCCTGAAACGTTACGAAGCCTTTGATTTCAACCACAACGTTCTGAAGCTTTTGTCTCTATCATAATCGGATGCTTGTTTCTCTATGTTGAAATAGCGGTTGCCTCGTGGATCGTTTCCAACGCCGGCTAGGTAGGTCCAATTCCCCCAATTGCTGCACACATCGTAATCGATTAATTG
>JBJONL010000013.1:0-11547 GCA_046051865.1 Bacteroidota bacterium
GTATCAGGATACTGATTAAAAACCGGAATCAATTTGTCCAAATTAGCTTTAGCTGCAACGGTCAAAGTCGATTTATTCGTATCAAAACGAACCGCGTTTTCACCTAAAACCAAACGAATCCCCTCGCCTACGCGCTCCACTTGCGCTCCAGGCAATGCAGTCTCAATTTCACGGGCTTGCTTGTCCATTTTATTTCCAATAACGCCTCCTGCTACTCCTCCGATCACACCTCCAAGCACCGCACCCAAAGCGCCATTTCCACCTTTACCAATGTTATTACCTAAAATACCACCAATCAAAGCACCTCCTACAGCACCAATGGCAGCGCCACGCTGCGTTTTATTTGTGTTTTTAACAGCCTCACAACTCGTAAAAACCGTTGACAATAAAAACAAACTTCCTACTACTAATACACTTATCTTTTTCATACTACTTAATTTATTTTTTCAAATTGATACACTACATCGGCCATAGTGCCTCCTACATTAATACGGTCAATCAATTGGAACGACGCATCGCTCTGATTAGCCACGCGCAATACATAGCCCGCCTTAACCGTTTTCGCTTTAGCCGCATCTAATATTTTCATCACAAATTGCCCCTCCTTATTGATAAACCATGTGATTGGCGTACTGTAAGCGGTACATTTCGGACTGTTCAAGGTCATTTCTCCCTTGTTGTTATTGGAAATAAACTTCCACGTACTGCCCACAAAACATTTTGAATCAGCCAAATCAAAGGAAGTGACTTTGATGACATCTGAACCTGGATAATTCACGGAAACAACGTGCCAATTACCCTTGATCGCTACTTGAGATTTCGTATCAGTCTTGGTACTAGTTGCTGAATCGGGGGATTTACAAGCAAAAACCAAAAAGGATAAGAAACCCATTAAAATAATTTTCTTCATACCACAGTTTTATTTGAATTAATACTGCAAATATACATTCATTTTTGTTTAAGCTTTTATAAAAAAATACTAAAACAAACTAGTCATAGTACTGCGTCAATTTGTCAGCATGACTACTTTTGGTATTAGTTTTGACTACGCTTATCAAATGTTTAATTTAAATTATAACTCTATGACAACAGGAAAAATAAATGTATCAGTAGAAAACATCTTTCCACTAATCAAGAAGTTTTTATACAGCGACCACGAAATTTTCTTGCGTGAATTAGTCTCTAACGCTACCGATGCTACCCTAAAACTAAAACACCTGACCAGTATCGGCGAAGCCAAAGTAGAATATGGCAATCCGCTGATTGAAGTTAAAATTGATAAAGAAGGGAAGAAAATACACCTAATCGACCAAGGTCTAGGGATGACAGCCGAAGAAGTTGAAAAATACATCAACCAAGTAGCCTTCTCAGGTGCCGAAGAGTTCCTAGAAAAATACAAAGACTCCGCCAAGGATTCGGGAATCATCGGTCACTTCGGTCTTGGATTCTACTCTGCCTTCATGGTTGCCGAAAAAGTAGAAATCATAACCAAATCGTATAAAGACGAACCAGCCGCTCATTGGACCTGCGACGGAAGTCCAGAGTTCACCTTAGAACAGCATGACAAAACCGACAGAGGTACCGAAATCATTTTGCACATCGCAGAAGACTCTCTAGAGTTTTTAGAAGACTATAAAATCCGCGAACTGTTAACCAAATACAACAAGTTTATGCCTGTGCCAATCAAATTTGGTACCCGCAAAGAAAAAATCGAACAGAAAAAAGGCGAATCGGTTGCCGAAGAAGACAAAGAGAACATTTTTACCGAAGTAGAAGTAGACAACATCATCAACAACCCTACTCCAGCCTGGACCAAACAACCGGTAGACCTAACCGAGGAAGATTACAAAAACTTCTACCGTGAATTGTATCCAATGCAGTTCGAAGAGCCGTTATTCAACATCCACCTTAATGTGGATTACCCTTTCAATCTAACGGGTATCTTGTACTTCCCGAAAATGTCGGCCGACCTACAATTGCAAAAAGACAAAATCCAGCTTTACCAAAACCAAGTATACGTGACAGATAACGTAGAAGGAATTGTTCCAGAGTTCTTGGGCATGCTGAAAGGAGTTATCGATTCACCAGACATTCCGTTAAATGTATCACGTTCCTACCTGCAAGCCGATGGTAACGTAAAGAAAATAGCCAATTACATCACCCGTAAAGTGGCAGACAAACTGAAAACATTATTCAACGAGAACCGCGAGGACTTTGAAAAAAAATGGAATGACATTAAAATCGTACTGGAATACGGTATGCTGTCAGAACCTAAATTCTATGAAAAAGCAGGCGACTTTGTTTTATATCCTACTGTAGACGACAAGTATTATACCTTGGCTGAATTAAAAGATGCTATTACCACTAATCAAACCGACAAAAATGGCAAATTGGTGGTCTTATATGCCTCTAACAAAGAAGCCCAACACAGCTATATCGAAATCGCGAAGGAAAAAGGATATGAAGTAATCTTATTAGACTCGCCTATCGTTTCCCACTTAATTCAAAAGCTAGAAAGCGATAACGAAAACCTTACCTTTACTCGTGTTGACTCGGATCATATCGATAAATTAATCCAAAAGGAGGATACCCAAATATCGAAACTTTCCGAAGAAGAAGCAACCCAATTAAAATCGGTGCTTGAAGAAATCGTACCAAAAGCAAACTACAGTGTTCAATTAGAACCTATGGACAGTACAGCCGCTCCTTTTATTATTACACAACCTGAATTCATGCGCCGTATGAAAGAAATGAGTCAGTCAGGCGGTGGCGGTATGTTTGGTATGGGCAACTTACCTGAGATGTATAATCTTGTCGTAAACACCAACTCCAATTTAGCCACTACCATCCTAAACACGGAGGACAAATCAGCGCAAGAAAGTTTGGTAAAACAAGCGTTGGACCTTGCCAAGATTTCGCAAGGATTACTTAAAGGACAAGAACTTACCGCTTTTGTAAAAAGAAGCTTCGAGTTGATCAAATAATAATCGCAAAAGCGAATAAAACATGTAAAACCTGCAAGGAGCCTCTTGCAGGTTTTTTTTATGCCATAGTAAACAAATAATGGTAAGTCTTTTTTACTAAATTTGGACAAACTAAATTGAAAAGCATGAAAAAATCGGTATTCTTTACGTTATTTCTTTTATCCAATATCTATACCATGATGGCACAAGAAGATCCTTACCTATGGCTTGAAGAAGTGGATGGTACAAAAGCATTAGAATTTGTTACCACGCAAAACAAAACCACGCTCGACGTATTAATGAATCAAAAAGAATACCAAGACATTTATAACAAAAGTTTAGCAGTCATCAATGCTACCGATCGAATAGCCATGCCTGGCATTTATGGAAAATACATTTATAATTTCTGGCAAGATAAGGAACACGAAAGAGGCATCTGGAGAAGAGCTACTTGCGCCAGTTACAACAGCTTAAATCCTGCTTGGGAAACCTTACTAGACCTCGATGCCTTAAGCAAAAAAGACCATACAAAATGGGTATTCAAAGGCGCAGGAGGTTTGTATCCTAATTTTGACCGCTTTATAGTCCAACTTTCGAAAGGCGGCGGGGATGCAGTGGTCATTAAGGAATATGATGCCGTGGGCAAAAAATTTATCACGAATGGGTTTGAATTACCTGAATCCAAATGCAATGTGAGTTATCTAGATAAAAACACCTTAATTGTAGGAACTGATTTTGGTGCGGGAAGCATGACTGATTCTGGCTATCCTCGAATAGTCAAATTATGGAAAAGAGGAACGCCCCTTAGTAGTGCCAAAACCATCTATGAAGGAGATGCCGCTGACGTATCTGCTAATGGCTATGTACTAAGAGACGGGGACAAGAGCTATCTAACAATCGTCAAAAGCGAAACCTTCTTTACGTCTAAAGTATTCGTTTATCAAAACGAAAAATTAATCCCACTTAAAATTCCGGAAGATGCCAATATCCAAGGGATTTTAAACAACCAACTAATCATCGGACTTAAATCTGACTGGACTATTGACGGTCATACTTTCAAACAAGGCGCTGCAGTGAGTGCAAATTTAACGGGGCTTTTAGAAAACAAAACAGCATACCACCTCATCTACGAACCCGATGCATATAGCAGTATTGACGAAATTTCCCAAACCCAAAACTATTTATTGTTTAATATATTGAACAATGTAAAAAGTGAACTCTACAAATACGAATTTAAAAACGAAACTTGGGTTGGCAAAAAAGTGGACGCTCCTGATTATGGCACGATCGGATTAAGTTCTACCGATGAATTTAGCGATGACTACTACTATACCTTTCAAAATTTTCTAACACCAACTTCCTTATACTTATCCAATGCTGCTGATAACCGTTCGAAATTAATAAAATCGCTTCCCGCCTATTTCAGTGCGGACAATTACAAAGTAGAACAATTCAAAATGAAATCGAAAGATGGCGAGATGATACCCTACTTTGTAATCGCCTCAAAAAATGTAGTGCTTAACGGCACTAATCCAACTCTTTTAAATGCATATGGCGGATTTGAAATTCCAGAAGTACCTTTTTATTCTGGTGTTATTGGAAAAGCTTGGCTGGAAAAAGGAGGCATATTCGTTTTAGCGAACATTAGGGGAGGCGGCGAATTTGGTCCCAAATGGCACCAAGCAGGCTTAAAAGAAAAACGACAAAACATTTACAACGACTTTAACGGCGTGGCAGAAGACTTAATCGCACGCAATATTACTTCGCCAAAACATTTAGGCATCATGGGAGGCAGCAACGGCGGATTGTTAATGGGAGTCGCCTTAACCCAACGACCTGATTTATACAATGCTGTCGTTTGCCAAGTACCATTGCTTGACATGAAACGATTTAACAAACTCCTAGCCGGTGCAAGCTGGATGGGTGAATATGGCGATCCAGATACAGCTGATTGGGAATTCATCAAAAAATACTCCCCATATCAAAACCTGAAGCAAGACACGAACTATCCTGAAGTGTTCTTCATGACCTCTACCCGCGACGACCGCGTTCATCCAGGGCATGCTCGAAAAATGGCTGCCAAAATGCTCGAGATGGGACATAAAATTTACTACTATGAAAACACTGAAGGAGGCCATGGCGGTTCGTCAACCAACGAACAGAAAGCCAAATTCTATGCGCTTTACTACGCCTACCTTTGGATGAAGTTAAAAGCATGATCACCCTAAGACCCAAAACCTGTCCGCTTACCTGGCAGGTTTTTTTTATGAATTTAAATCCCGACCTTAGCATTTTAAAACCAGCCTTTCCATGACGCTACACATCGAAACCCCAGCGCTTTTATTTTCAGCAACCTCGTTAATCTTGTTAGCCTACACGAACCGATTTTTAACAATAGCCCAAATCGTTAGAAGCCTGAAAAAACATTATGATGAATTTCATACTAAAAGCATACTACTGCAAATTAAGAACCTTAACCTACGACTCTCACTCATACGCTACATGCAGCTCTTTGGCGTATTATGCTTGTTCTTATCCGTATTTGCTATGCTTTGCTTGTTCCTCGAGTTGCAAACGGCCGGCATATATTTATTCGCAAGCAGTATGCTCTGTCTTTTAATTTCCTTAGGCATCTCCTTTTGGGAAATCAGCATATCCGTTACCGCGCTTCGCTTTCATTTAAGTGATTTGTTAGAAGCCGAAGAGAAAAAAACACAAGAGTGATTTAATTTTCCTATATTTACTCACTGTCAATCACTTACCAACCTAAACAAAACCTTATGAAACAAAAACTACTCTTACTTACTTTACTTTCTTTAACCCTTGGATTTGCCAGCCCAAAAGCGACAACGACCGCCAATCCGGCCATCGGAATAACGCTGACTGCCTATAATGTTGGGAACGCTATTTTTTATAATATCAATATTAAAAACACAGGGGAAGAAACCTTATACAATGTGTATCTTACCGATTTAGACCCATCCAATTCCATTATTTTTAATGTAACTTCATTTCCAGCTTTGTCTCCGGGAGATGAAGTATTAAACATACCAGCTAACAAATTTGGAGCGTTTTGTTTCGACCAAAGTCAAGTGATGGTTCATGCTACAGCCCTATCCTCCAGTCTTGAAATAACCGACTTATCCTCTGATCCATTGCGATTAGACTCCAATGGTTTACCTGGCGATTATTATAATGATCTCCCTACCATTACGAATTATTATAATTTTATTATGGGTGAACAAGAAGGAACTTATTTGGATGCCAATAACAATTCCATCGTAGACGTGGGCGATGTAGTCAACTATACGTATAGCGTAAATAACAATACGGGGGCGCCTATTGAAATTTTTGACAACAATGCCATACTAGCCGAATCGTTTTTTCCAAATGGTTATGGAAACACGGTTGGAATACATTATTTAACACCTGCCGACATAGCCTTAGGTTATGTCTACAACTCGTCAAATATTATCGGGTATGGTCCTTGTGACGTAGGAGGTTATTTTTATGATCTATCGCCTTGCACTTGTCCGAATCCCAATAATGCCAACGTCGTTACGCCATTAACCAGCGATTTACCGAATCAAATATCGGGTAAAGTAAAATTCAATAGCGCGAACAACAACTGTACGACCGGTTTAAATTTCCCTTACCGCAGAGTCGATACGACCGATGGCACTTATACCTACAGCACATACGCGAACAACACGGGTGATTATCATATTTTAATCCCTAACACCGGAAACTATGCTACTGCCACCTTGACAAGTTTGAACAGTAATTTCAGTTCCAATCCTGCTTCTATAGCCGTTACCAGCTCGGGCACCGGGGTTGATTATAACAATACCAATTTCTGTATTAGCTCAGCAAGTAATTATACCGACTTGTATGTAAACATGTTCAACGTCAACCAAGCCATTCCAGGAAACATAGCGACGTATAGAATACACTACCGCAATTATGGAAGCACTAACCTCAACGGAAGTATCCAAGTAACGTACAATAATGCTAAACTAACTTTTGCAGGAGCAACGCCTACTACAAACAGCAGCACGGCTTCCACGTTTACCTGGAATTATACTAATTTGTTGCCTTTTGAAGAGCGTTACATTGATTTGTCTTTAAACGTATTAATTCCGCCTACCGTAAATGTTAACGATGTATTGGCGTTCACCGTAGTAGCGAATCCAACCGCAGGAGACAACGTTCCTTTAAACAATACCAAGAGTTGGAACCAAATCGTACGCAGTTCATTTGATCCTAACGATAAAACTGTTATCGAAGGGGCAACTATTTCAACGACTCAAGCAACGAATTACCTAACGTATGTAACCCGTTTTCAAAATACCGGAACAGCCAATGCAACTACCGTAGTTATCAAAGAAACCCTAGATCCTAAACTTGATTGGAATACCTTTGAGCCTATCGCTTCAAGCCACACCTCTAATATCCAAATCAAAAATGGCAGTCAAGTAACCTATACGTTTTCTAACATTGATTTACCGTACGAATCCGCAAATGAAGCGGCTAGTCATGGCTGGATGGCCTACCGTATTAAACCCAAAAGTAATGTAGTCATCGGCGATATCATGAGTTCAAAATCGGATATCTATTTTGATTACAACGCTCCTATTATTACCAATACCGTAAGCACACAAGTAACAGCTTTAGGCACTTCGGAATTCATTAAAAACAATTTCAAACTATATCCTAATCCGGCGGCCAATTATTTCGTAATCGAAGCCAACGTTACGTCCGAAGCACACTATCAAATCATGGATGTAAACGGTAAAGTACTGTTGACAGATTCCATTGAAAGTTTGAAACCCATTGACATTAGCACCCTCCAAGGCGGGTTTTATATGGTCAATATTATAACCAATCAAGGGAAAGCCACTTACAAACTCATTAAAAACTAATACCACCAGAGACTCCGAAGCCACAAACTTCGGAGTTTTTGTTTTTAACTTATGGAAATTAAAACCGACTTAAAACTAGCTGTCCTCATCGATGCCGACAACGTTCCTTATGCCAATGTAAAAGAAATGTTTGAAGAAATCGCTAAATACGGCACTCCAACCTTCAAACGCATTTATGCTGACTGGACCAAACCCACCGTATCCGGCTGGAAAAACGTCCTGCTCGAAAATGCCATTACACCCATTCAACAATACAGCTATTCCACGGGTAAAAACGCTAGCGATAGTGCTCTTATTATCGACGCTATGGACATCCTATATACCGGTAAAGTAGACGGCTTTTGTATTGTATCCAGCGATTCTGACTTTACGCGTTTGGCCACCCGATTGCGAGAAGCCGGCATGAAAGTGATTGGAATTGGAGAAAAGAAAACACTCACGCCCTTCATTACCGCTTGTGATAAATTCATCTATATCGAAATCCTGAAAAAACACGACACCGAGACAGCGACCGATAACGACACTAAGAAAACAACCACGAATACCAAAGCCCCATCCAACAATCCCATCAGTAAAATTGACCCTAAGATCATCAAACTCTTTACGGATAGTATAACCGACCTAGAGGACGAAAACGGTTGGGCCTTCCTCGGTGACTTAGGAAACTTGATGCTTAAAAAGAAACCCGATTTCGATTCCCGAAATTATGGGTTCCCAAAACTGTTGTCCTTAATCAAAAGCATTAACCGCTTTGAGATAGACGAAAGGGAAAGTGGTAAAAACAACATAAAGCACATTTATGTAAGAAGGAAATAAAAGTGCTATAGGCAAGGCTCGGAAGCCCTATCCTTATTGACCTACCAAATCACCATGGTGATTTACTAAAAAGACCATGGTGATTCATACAAAAGACCATGGTGATTTGAGTAAATCACCATGGTCTTTTTTTGTAATGATCGTGAAGGTTCCGATTAAACCTTTTGGCCTTTGTCTTGTCTAATACTCATAATCGTTTTGGTTCCACCTTTAAAACCGTATCCTATGTCAGTCAAAATCACTGCCGTTGGCAAGACCAACCCAAGAAACACCGTCGAACCCTTAACCTACTACCCCACTGCCATCAAAAGAGGGGAAATAGATTTAGATGCCTTATCAGAGAAAATAGCCTATAGTACCACGGCAACTTCAGCCGATTGTTATTTAATCATTTTAGCGTTAGTCAAAACCATATCACAAGAATTAGAGCAAGGGAATGCCGTGCGGCTTGGGCACATGGGTTCGTTTAAAATTAGTGTAAAAGGAATCGGTGCAGCAACCGCAAATGAAGTCAATGCCACCCATGTAAGAAGTGCACACATCAATTTCCAACCCGGAAAGCACTTTAAGAACATGCTTACCACCCTAAAATATGAAGTAAAGCGGTAACGAAATTACTGTTTAATCCACTTCAACGTGTAAACTCCATCAAGGGTATAAACTTTTGCGAAATAGAGTCCGGCCGCCCAATTGGCCACTGTAAGTTGCAGTTCGCTACCCTCCACCGTTACCGAACGTACTACTTTACCATAGACATCGTATACCTCTATTTTTTCGATGGTACGGTTTGCCTCTACATTTAAAGTGGACGTAGCGGGATTAGGAAAGACCTTAACGGCCGTGGACGAAGCACCGAAATCAGTCGTGGACAATGGTGTAGTCGAAGCCATCCAACTAGACGCTAGATTATTATCTAAGGTCGTACTCACCAATTGCAAATAGCTGCCATTTCCATCCGGAGCAGTTGGCCAAGGGGACGCATCAAAATACTCAACCGTATCGATGATGTTACCAAAGGCATCCGCTAGGACAAGCTTTTGGGATTTGTTAGATAAATTTCGGGTGTATTTGCCAAAAGGAGTGAAACCATTTTGACTTTGGAACACCGTTGGATTTGACGCTAAATACATTGTGCTATTGCCTGCCAAACTTGAATTGTATGGAAACTGGTAGGTTATGCCCAACTCGCGAAAATAAATCCCAGAGAGGTTCACTGCGCTTGCCCCCGTATTCTCAATAGCAATAAACTCTTGATCGTTACTACTGGGGAAACTTGTCGATGTTCCCGGATTGTAATTTATTTTAGTGATTACTAAGGGAGGGAGCGTTACCGAAGAACAAGCGTTGTAACTTCCTAAATGAGCCGTCATCCAAGCAATTCTACTCCCGATAAAAGCTTTCAGGTTGATGATTTCAAGGGAAAGATTGGGAAGGGAATTCCAACGCGCGTTTTCACGTTCAGCGGCTTCGCTAATCATCGTTATTGTTGTATCAATAAACGAATTCAACACGGCAGCGTTCATGGGTTGACCCGCTTGTGTGACCTCATGGAATCGGCGGGATAAGTAACACTTGAAGGAAGTATTATTAAATAAATCGGTCCAAAATTTAGACCCTTCATTATCCCCGTTAGCAAATTGCCAGGCATCGACTTTACTGCGATCGTATCCCCAAAAAAACAAATCGTTTCCTAACGTTAAATTAAAATCCCATATCGGTCCCGCCCGTAACTTACCGTTTCGGTCTTTGTGAAAATAAGTACTCAATTGGTACCCGTCTGCATTCGCTGCCAGTTCGTTGGACAACATAAAATCAACAAAGGTAGGAATGTCAATTAATGTGGGATAGCCTGTTGCCAAACTCACATTATTAGCCGTAATAACCGATTGAAATGCTGTGAATTGATTGTGAATATAGGCATTTTGTTGTACCGTAACGTCTTCAGGCTTGGGTAAATCATGTATATAATCTACGGTACCACCGGTATAAGAATTGGTAGTCCAGGCTACTGGGTCATTACCTGTGGTTTTATCTGCTTTAGTGATGTACCCGCCCGTTACGTTCTCCCCTGAGGTATCGGTGGTGGTTATTTTTAAAACGTTTACCCGATTAGAATCGGCTTTAATTTTCTCCTGCAAAAGGTACAAACCTCTATAGTCCCCATTTACAACTAATTCGCAGTATTGCGTTCGTGGGGCATATTCGCCCAGTTGGCGGGAAATAGCATAAGCCAAATAATCTCGGATTAGCGATGGATCAAAGGCCAAGCCGTTTAGAACCCAGTCGTTCTCTGAGGGCATCCCTAACAAAGGGACATTGTTATTACTCACATTATCAGGCAAAAGAGTAGTTAAACCATACCCTTTTTTATCAATAGCTTGCGAAGACGAACCTCTAATTTCAATACTTAAACGACCGTTGTAATTTAAAAAGGTAGCGTTATTGATATCCGACATATAGTTGCGCGTCCCATCAGGATGCTTGATAATCTTCATGTTCCCGTATACTCGAGGATCATCGACAATTTCGTAGGGCTGTGCTGTATTGGGGTTAATATCGGTGGTAATCACCACAATGGGCAAATTACTATTGGTAAAAGTTTGTGACTTCACCGTGGCAACAAAGCATAAGAAGAAGCCTAGAACACTCCATTTCAAAAGCGTGAGACGGGAAGGTTTCATAAAAAATAATTTTACCAAATATACTAAAAATACCCCATAGTAACGAGGACGATTTGTTGACCTTAACGTCTATAAACAAAAACTCCTCGACATTGCCGAGGAGTTTTATCTAAGAACCTATTGGGATGCTTAATTATTATAAGTGTACTCTGTAGTAACAGAAGG
>JBJONL010000014.1:0-7980 GCA_046051865.1 Bacteroidota bacterium
GATACGAGCATCAAGGCTACCATCATGCAATTGGCGTTCGATGAATACGAGCATTTCAAAATGGAAGGGAAGCCGTTTCCAACGTTTGAGTTTGCCGACCTAAAGGGAAACCTTGTAACCAATGAGACGATGAGAGGAAAGTACGTCATTATTAAGTGTTGGTACATCCATTGTGCCGCTTGTATCGAAGAGTTTCCTGCCGTCAATGAATTGGTCGCCCGTTACAAAGACCATAGTGATATACAATTCCTTAGCTTAGCCGAAGACACGCCGACCCAACTCGCAGCATTCTTAGCCAAAAAACCTTTGGCGTATGCCGTGGTTCCCAACATGAAGACCTACATGAATCAGGCCTTGCACTTGAATGGTTTTCCAACACATTTCATCTTAGATAAAGAGGGCACGATGTTGAAAATTGTATCCGATTATGAAAGTTTAAACGCAGCGTTGGAAAAGCTGTTGAAAGACTAGTTAGCTGTCGTAAAAAAACTGAATGAGAGTGGCGGTACACTGAACACTATTCATTACTTTTGCACCAAATTTAATAAAATACAATTCATGCTTACAGTTTCTAATTTATCGGTTCAATTTGGTAAAAGAATATTATTTGACGAAGTAAACACCACCTTTACCCAAGGCAATTGCTATGGCGTAATTGGAGCTAATGGTGCTGGGAAATCGACCTTCCTAAAAATCTTAGCCGGAGATATCGACCCTACTTCTGGACGTGTTTTTTTAGAGCCAGGCAAACGTATGTCGGTGCTAAACCAAAACCACAATATGTTTGACGAACATACGGTATTAGAAACCGTGATGATGGGGAATAAAATACTGTTTGCCGTTAAGTCAGAAATGGATGCCTTGTATGCCGATTATGATGACAAAAATGCCGATAGGATAGGAGAGTTGCAAGTACAATTTGAAGAAATGAACGGTTGGAACGCCGAGTCGGATGCTGGAGCAATGCTTTCCAACTTAGGCATCTCTGCCGATATGCATTATACCTTAATGTCAGAGATGGAAGGGAAGATGAAAGTGCGTGTCCTATTGGCACAAGCATTATTTGGAAATCCCGATGTATTGGTCATGGATGAGCCTACAAACGACTTGGATTTTGAAACCATTTCGTGGTTAGAAAACTTCTTAGCTAATTATGACAATACAGTAATTGTTGTTTCTCACGACCGTCACTTTTTGGACTCGGTTTGTACCCATATTTCGGATATTGATTTTTCTAAAATCAACCATTATTCCGGGAACTACACGTTTTGGTACGAGTCTAGCCAACTAGCAGCACGTCAAAAAGCGCAACAAAATAAGAAAGCAGAAGAGAAGAAAGCCGAGTTGGAAGAATTCATCCGTCGTTTTAGTGCTAACGTAGCCAAGTCCAAACAAGCTACGTCGCGTAAGAAGATGATTGAAAAATTAAACTTGGACGAGATTAAGCCGTCTAGTCGTAGATATCCGGCTATTATTTTTGACGTAGAACGCGAAGCAGGCGATCAAATTCTGCACGTACAAAACCTTGCCGCTTCTGTGGATGGCGAACTGTTGTTTAAGAATGTAGATTTAAACATGGCCAAAGGCGATAAGGTGGTTGTGTTTTCTAAAGACTCTCGTGCTACCACCGCTTTTTATGAAATTCTAAACGGTAATCAAAAAGCCGATGCTGGAACCTTTGATTGGGGGATTACTACGACGCAGTCATATTTACCTAATGACAACAGCACCTTCTTTACCGATGGCAGTCTCAATTTAGTAGATTGGTTACGCCAATTTGTGAAAACGGAAGAAGAGCGTGACGAAGTATACGTGCGCGGCTTCCTTGGAAAAATGATTTTCTCTGGAGAAGAAGCATTGAAAAAATGTACCGTATTGTCGGGAGGGGAGAAAGTACGTTGTATGTTATCTCGTATGATGATGATTCGTGCTAATGTGTTAATGCTAGACGAACCTACCAACCACTTAGACCTTGAATCGATTACCGCCTTCAATAACTCGTTGAAAAACTTTAAAGGGTCAGTGTTGTTCACGACGCACGATCATGAGTTTGCGCAAACCGTAGCTAATAGGGTCTTAGAAATTACACCAAACGGAGTAATTGATCGCTACATGACGTTTGACGAATACCTTGAGGACGATAAAGTTCAAGAATTAAGAAAGAAAATGTATAACTAGTATATAACAAAAACTCCCGCTGAAAGTGGGAGTTTTTTATACCCTCCTTCTAAATTCAGCCAAGGAGTTGACTCGCTCAATAAAAAATACTACTTTTACAACCCAAACAACACTACCATGAGTCAAAAAGTATTGCTCACTTCCAAAGAAGTCAATATCATACTCCATCGTTTGGCTTGTCAGTTAATCGAAAAGCACCTTGATTTTTCTAATACTGTCTTAATAGGACTCCAACCTAGAGGCATTTACTTAGCCAAGCGTATTAAAAATCTATTGGAACAAGAATACCAAATTAAAAACGTACCACTAGGATTTTTAGACATTACGTTTTTTAGAGACGATTTCCGTAGAGGTGAGAAACAATTGGAGGCCAATAAAACCCAAATTGATTTTCTAGTAGAAGACCAAAAAGTTATTTTCATAGATGATGTATTGTATACCGGTAGAAGCATTAATGCAGCCTTAACCGCCATTCAATCTTTTGGACGCCCTTCCGAAGTAGAATTGCTGGTGCTTATCGATAGAAGATTCAGCCGTCATTTGCCTATCCAACCCGATTACCGCGGGCGACAAGTGGATGCCATTGAAGATGAGAAAGTCAAAGTATGCTGGAAAGAAAACGAAGGGGAAGATGCCGTATATTTAATTTAAACCAACCGACAACAACACTACACCATAATGTCAGAACTATCAGTCAACCATTTATTAGGTATTAAATACCTCCAAAAAGGAGATATTGATTTGATTTTTGAAACTGCCGACCATTTTAAAGAAGTCATCAACCGTCCCATCAAAAAAGTACCTTCGTTACGCGATATCACCATTGCTAATATCTTTTTTGAAAACAGTACACGAACCAAGTTATCTTTCGAATTAGCGCAAAAAAGACTTTCGGCCGATGTCATTAGTTTTTCAGCAGCACAGTCCTCTGTTAAAAAGGGAGAAACTTTAATTGATACCGTAAACAACATCTTGGCCATGAAAGTCGACATGGTTGTCATGCGCCATGCGAATCCTGGTGCGGCTTATTTTCTGTCACAAAATGTAAACGCCAGTATCATTAATGCCGGTGACGGGGCTCACGAACATCCAACGCAAGCGCTACTCGATAGTTTTTCGATTAGAGAAAGGTTAGGAGATGTAGGCGGTAAGAAGGTAGTGATCGTGGGGGATATATTGCACTCTAGAGTGGCCTTATCCAATATCTATGCACTGCAAATGCAGGGAGCAGCAGTAAAAGTATGCGGTCCCAAAACATTGATCCCGAAATACATTGAAAGTTTGGGAGTCACGGTAGAGCCTAATTTACGTAAAGCGTTAGAGTGGTGTGATGTGGCTAACATGCTACGGGTACAAAACGAACGTATGGATGTGAATTATTTTCCGTCCACTAGGGAATATGCGCAACAGTATGGGGTAGATAAAGCCTTACTGGATTCCTTGTCCAAAGAAATCATCATCATGCACCCAGGCCCAATCAATAGGGGAGTCGAAATTACTTCGGATGTGGCCGATTCTAAGCAATCAGTCATACTCGACCAAGTAGAAAACGGCGTAGCCATTAGAATGGCCGTTATTTATCTTTTGGCCTCCAAAATACAGCAATAAAAAAAGCCCCAACAGTGCGTTGGGGCTTTTTTATTATTCTTCGGCCTTCAGATTTCTAAGTTGTTTCAACTTGTCTTTCCAAGAAGCCAATTCTTCTTTGTGACGTTCAATACTTTTCAATACTTCTTTAACCATAGGGTTGTCTCCTTTGGCTTTAGCAAAGAACTGGATGTTGTTTTCCAATTGGAAAATTTCACCTTGTACTTCATCAATTTTACGCATGATGAATACTTTTTCATTGTCTAACTTACGGGTATCAGAACTTGCCAAATAATCCAATTTGTTAGCATAACGAGCTTTCTCATTGTCTTTTTTACTAGCGCTTAATTTCTCGAATAGTACATCCAATATTTTATTGAACTTTCCTTCGATATGTCTACGAGAAAAAGGTACTTTACCAAACGCTTTCCATGCTTCGATATGCGCTTTAATCGCATCTAAATCAGCGCGGTGCTCCCCTGATAGTTCGAAACTTCGCAACGTTTCTAAGTAGGCTTTTTTATTCTCAAAAGCAGCAACTTCATCTTCATTTACTTCCGATTTCTGTTCTTTTAATTTTTCAAAGTACTCATTACAAGCCGCTCTGAATTCCGTCCAAAGCTTATCCGATAATTTTCTTGGTACATGTCCAATCGTTTTCCACTCTTCTTGGATTTGTTTGAATAACGGAGTCGTCGTCGTAAAGTCGGTGCTGTCCTTTAATTCCTGCGCTTTCGCTACTAAAGCTTGTTTCTTACTTAAGTTATCGTTTTGGTCTTTTTTAATGTCTTTATAGAATGAGTTCTTAAGGATGTTAAAATCACGAACCGCATTTTTAAAGGAAGCCCAAATGTCTTCATTCAATTCAGCCGGTACTTTGCCAATACTAAAGAAAGCATTACGCAACGCTTCTACTTTTTCAATTTGTCCTTGCCATGCGGCATGCGAACCCACTTTCTCCTGCGCTAATACTTCAATTTGAGCAACTACTTCTTTCTTCTTATTTAAGTTGTCTGTCTCACCTTCACGCAGTTTTTCATATAAGGCTTCACGCTTATCGTGCATTTGCTTGGTTAAATCACTAAAGCGATTCCAAATCTCTTCACGATGATCCCGTGATACGGGTCCGATTTCCTCTTTCCAAATGCGGTGTAAATCTTGCAATTCACGGAACGCTTTGTTGATGTCTTCTTCTTTTACCAGTTCTTCAACGCGCTCAATAATTTTAAGCTTTTGAACCATATTGTGTTTGAAATCCAAATCACGGATCTCTCGATCCAAATGCAGGATATCATAGAAATTCTCTAAGTGGAAATGATAGTTATTCCAAACGTGGTTGTATTTATCTTTAGGGATAGGTCCGGCAACTTTCCAACGGTCACGAATGTCGTTGAATTTTTTAAGGGTAACCGGAATGCTTTCCTGACTATGGATTAAGTTTTTCAACTCTTCTACAATGGCCAATCGAGTATCCAAATTTGATTTTAAGTTGTTTTGCAAACTTTGGAAATGGGCATTCTTTTTATCGCGATATTGCGTATATAATTGATCAAATGTTGCCTTTAAAGGAAAGTGATAATGGAAATCTTCGGTAGTCTCTGGATTCTCAGCATGGAATTCTTCTTTTTTCTCATCAATAAAATGATAATACTTCGATAAGAATGCTTTTTTCAGCTCTTCCACATGATCTTTAACCGACATTACCTTTTCGACTACGGCTAGCACCGCTAACTCGTCGATTAATTGTTCCATAGATAAGGTCTCATAATCGAGCATCGGAATGTCATGACGTTCTTTTAACGATTCATCTTCGCTTTCTTCTGCATTTACTTCTTCTATGGCACTTATGGCAGCTTGATGGTCTTGAGTTGCAACTACTTCTTCAGTAGCAGTAGCAGTCTCTTCAACAGCTTCTTCAGCAACAGCTTCTTCAGCAACAGGAGCAGTTTGTTCAACTACTTCTTCAGCAGCAGGAGCAGCCTCTTCAACTACTTCCGCAGTAACTGCTACTTCAGCCGCAGGATCAGCTTCTTCAACTACTTCTTCAGCAGCAGGAGCAGCCTCTTCAACTACTTCCGCAGTAACAGCTTCTTCAGCAGGAGCCTCTTCAGCAACTGTTTCTTCTACTACTGCAGTTTCTTCTACAGGAGTTTCGATTGCAATTTCTTGATTTTCAGCCGCGACCGTTTCTTGCGATTCATGGGCTACATTTCCATCTGCATCTTGCAGGTTATCATTCTTTTCTTCTAACATTTGATAAATGTTTTGAGGGTTACACAATATGAGGCGAAAGATAGTAAAGTAGTCCTAAAGTTCAAAGCAATTCCCTGTTTTCTCGATGAATTAACGCCGATTCCTTATGCTTTCCGATAAAAAACAAAAAAACGCTGTTGAATACCAACAGCGTTTTTTTTTTAAACTAGAAATTAATTCAAATATTAGTTCAGTACGACTTTACGCGTAACCGATTCCTGTTGGCTCTTCAATTGCAAAAAGTAAAATCCTTTAGGCAAATTGCTCATGGTAAAGGTTTGGTTTTGAAATAGGGGATGACTAATTCTTTGTAAAATCTGACCATTAACGGTAATTAACTCTATTTCGTCCAATTCTGCTTCACTACTAATAGTCAATGTGCCATCGATTGAAGGATTTGGATAAACCATTACTTTTGACAAAGAAGAAAATACGTTTGTTCTCAATGCATTACCCCAGATCACCTCTACATATTCTGGATGGTCAATAAATGGATTACGGTTTCCTTGCACGGGATAAATAGCATTATTACGGTCTATTTCCTTATCGCTTACCGGATCAGCCATGTGCCAACTATATAACATATCCAAATACCATTGTTCAAACACCTTATCACTAGTTCCATCTAATACAGTATTACCGTTTGGATCAATGGTTTGCCAGTTTGCAATTTGATTTTGATAGCAAGTAGCTACATAAAAATAATTACGGGCAAAGTCGCCTTTAAATTGGTCTGCAGGTTCAAATACCTGTAAATTATAAGGGTAATTTGGCGTGACACAAGAGCCAATGCGCCAGCCGTTCCCAATACTATTCGTAACGTTAGGAGCGACGTTAGCATAAACCAAATTGCCGCGAAGTCCGTTAGCTTTCTTGTCGGAAGGCATCACGATAAATGCATCGGAATACATTGGAGATACTTGACCACCAAACCAGCTTTTAGGAAAGGTGTGTTCTTTGTTGAAACGTTGGCATTCCAAGGTACCCAAAGTCCCATCATCTTGATTTCCGCCGCTGGCAACCGTTCCAAAAACAAAATTACAATTAGAATAGATATCCCACACATAACCGTCAGGACGTACATCAGAACTGGCAAATAAATTCCACAGTCCAGAACCAAATACCAAAGTAGTATGCGGGGCAATAATATTGTACAACTGGGTTTTCAAAGTGTAACCGGTTCCTGTCGCATTATTGTAATAGCCATTTGGAATCGAAGCGGTTGAATTAATTTGGTTTGTATTAGTTTGTGCTATCCCTACTAGGGTAAAACTTAATACAATAAGGGTTATAATTTTTTTCATCTTTCTTTTATAATGCTGCTTTTCGTTCTAATAAAGCCATATAAAATCCATCAAAACCAGTATTTTGTGCTAGGATTTTAGTATCTTGTACAAAAGTAAAACTTTTTCCAGTTTCAGTTCCTAAAAACTTTTGTACTTGTTCTTGATTTTCAGATGGTAATACCGAACACGTGGCGTAAACTAATTTTCCACCTGGTTTTACGATCTTAGCGTAACTCTCTAATACTTCCGCCTGAATTTTTTTGATATTTTCAATAAACTCAGGTTGTAATTTCCACTTAGCATCGGGGTTACGTTTTAAAACACCTAATCCGCTACAGGGTGCATCAATCAAAACTCTATCGGCTTTCTCGTGTAATTTCTTAATCACCTTAGTCGAATCAATAATGCGGTATTCTATATTAAATGCGCCATTACGTTTGGCTCTCAATTTTAATTGTTTCAACTTGCTTTCATACAAATCCATCGCAATCAATTGGCCCTTATTTTGCATCAAAGAGGCCATGTGTAAAGTTTTACCACCGGCACCAGCACAAGTATCTACTACACGCATACCAGGTTGTACATCCAAAAAGGCAGCAACCAATTGCGAAGAAGCATCTTGTACTTCAAACATCCCTTGTTTAAAAGCATCGGTTAAGAATACATTGGCGCGCTC